>JANQHA010000445.1 GCA_028282865.1 Oligoflexales bacterium | reverse complement strand
TTTTTTAGTAGGAGACATTCTAGATGAAAATATGAAAATCAGCAGCTTTAAAATCAAAAATTACCCTGAACAAAAAAACCGGCGTACAGGACGCCGGCTTAAAGAAGTGTTTTAAGTGTAAAACCTAGCTTAGTCAGCCTTGACCAGCTTGAGGACTTTGCTCTCAGTCTCAGGAGCGCTGGTTTTATTGGTAGCCTTTCTTTTTGACTCCGCCTTGCCACTGTAGAGACGGTTGATCGCCTCAGCGTCTTTTTCAATAATTGGCCGGGGAGGGAACCAAGATGATTGACTATCAAAGCTTGTTAATGACTCGCCGTTTCTCATCCGCCTAATCAATTCTTTGTTATGAGAGCTTCTGATCTTGTTTAAGTTATTGAGATCACTAATTGGTTTAGCTGGCATAGGTAGTAAACCTCCAAAAGATTACACGCGACACCCCGTACTTTTCGGTGAAAATTGCTATTCCTTTAGGGTTTTGTGGAGCGATTCTGATATTTTTAGGGTGTCTGTTAAATATATCAATAAAATTAGTATGTTGAGCCTTCTTACCTCATACTAGAATCAAACGGAGTTTTACCTGATCTAGCAGCCTATGAGCCTGGGTTTTCAAACACGACCAGGATATTAGGCAATCTTTTCCCGTTTATACCTTGGATGCACGGCCGATAGCGCTTCTGGAATTCAGTGGGGATTTTGGTGAATTTATTATCGTATAACATGGTTCTTCTTGCGTTGGTGGTCGCCTCGGTCGAGTCAAAAGCTGAGATCGTGCAGCCAGGAGGCTTTGAGTCCACCCGTATTAAGGTGACAAATGAAGTTAAACGGGTTGTCGGCCAGCAGTTGGCTAAATACTGTCCGGAAGCATGTGAGCTCATTAAAGTCGATGCGGTTATCAAAGAAGAGATCTCAGAAGATACCGAATTAGGCTTCGAGGCAGTCGGTGGGGTGTCTAGTCGTCCAAAGTTATATGCCGACCGGGTCTCTGCTGATATTCAAGTTGACGAACGAGTCACGCTGGCTAACCGAGACCGGCTGAAGAATATTTTACTGAATCACTTGCAGGGTTATGCGTTAAACCCAGAGTTGAACTGGCGCCCTATTCAACTTCCTAACATAGGGAACCGTTCCAGTTCTGCTGATGCCCTTAGACTGAAATTAGAAAATCGTATCGATAAGACAGTGAGACACACACTTCAAACCTACTGCCCGAATAAATGCCTTTTGGCATTGGTGACAGTCGACGGACAACTGGTGTCTCTTGATGAGGCGAGCGAGCTTGCGAGTAATCAATTAGTAAGAGATATCTCTGGTCAGAGCGTTCTTCGGGTTGATGATGTTCAAGTAGAGATATCGGTCGATGAATCGGTCGAGGAAAGTGTTCGTGAGCAGATATCTCAAGTATTGCGTGTTAAAACTCGGTTTGTCTCGCCAATTTCGTTTAATATGACAGTTTCATCTTTTCCTAAAACATATTCGCAGCGTAAAACTGAGGAAACTGCAGAGGATCCCTATGGACTAGAAAAGCTGCGACGGATGCTTATCATGTTTCGAGATCTTGCCGGTACGAAGGAAATCATTACTTCTAACTCTAGTTCCAATACCGAGTCTAGTCGAACCGATAGTTCATCGTCATCCGAATCTTCTAGCTTAGAAAAAGACCGCTCACGAGTTTCTGACTCATCTCGAAGTTATGACCAGCAAAATGGAGAGGTAGATTGGATGGTTTGGGGGAGCCTGGCGTTAGGTGCTCTCCTGGTTTTAGTCGTGGCGCTTCGGTTTGCTCAGGCAAATAAAGACGCTAAGATGATGATTGCTGCTTCCTCACTCGCAGC
>JANQHA010000526.1 GCA_028282865.1 Oligoflexales bacterium | reverse complement strand
CCCTGCAGCAAGCGTCGGGGAGGCTAAAGAAACTTGGGGTTGCGCCACCTTAGGAACCAAAGCAGGCGGATCATCAGCTTGGCTTTTCCTGTTGCCGTTGCTAATAATTTCTTTTTCTACTGCCAGAAAACGCCGCGTTATCTAATGCAGCTTGCCAGCCCTGTAGAAAAAGCCGTGAACTAAAATAATCTTCCACATACTTCTGGGCATTGCGACCCAATCGATCAACCAGTTCCTTATTTCCTAGCAAAGCTCTCAAGCAGTCAGAAGCCTGATCAGCATCACAAAATACCAAGCCATTTTCGCCATGAATAATAGGCGATGAAGGATTCTCTACGGTCACTATCGCCATTCCCATTCTCATCGCTTCTAGCATCGCGGTATTGTAGCCATCACCATAAGGCTGCTTGATGGTATAAAGATAAATACGGTGAGAGTTAAAGCAACTCTTAAACTCATCAAAATTTGCGGGCTGAACAGCACCGTCAATACCAGGGTTCTTACCGATGACGCTAATTGCAAAGCTTTTCTGTAGAGACCTTATGAGAGGTAAGCCTAATTCTTCCCGCCGAGTAGCAAGGTCATTACAAACAACAGCAATAGACTGATACCCACCATCTCCAGTCAAAGGCCCAAGGTATTTCGGGCTTAAAACAACTACATCACCTTGCTCATGCCAGGAAGACCGTTTGAACTCACTTACAGCAACAAACCGGGCAAAGTGAGACAGCTTAAACAGCTTCCATACAGCCTTTTTCGCCAGAGATTTAATAAGCAACATAGGTTTGTAGCGAAACAACGGGATATGAGCGACAAAAATAAACCTACAGTTCCAAAAACTAAACAACCAAAGAAGGTTTTTAATCGTATGGCAGACAACAATATCGTATTCGTTATTGTGCAACCTACGCTTTAAATCATCATCAAATGGAATCAACCGGATATTATCAGGAACCGGGTGGCTCGACTCATTCCAAGAAAGGTCTAATGATTTATAGCGAGTCACGACATCGAAGTCATGGCCTGTTTCAGCCAACGAGCATAGATAAGCTTCGTGATGATTGAAAGTCAAGATACGTAGTGACTTCACCCCTTCACCAAACCCTTCTTACGCAATGCTTTTTTGTGGTTCGGCCAACTAACGATGCGATCTTCAATTTCCTCCTGAGACAATCCGGTTTCACTTATCACCCGACCTCGCGCTGAGATCCCGGCTTTGTGGACCATCTGTCTATCGCCGCAAACTAAGTAGTGCCACCATTTGAGAGGTTTTCCCTCATACCTAAGTCGGTAGGCACAAGTTTGCGGAAGACAATTCATCTTAGCTACCGATCGTTTCGTTAACGAAAGGCAATCTTTAACATACTCGTGACGTTTTTTATACTTTTTACAGCGGCAGGTATTTGAATTGAATAACTTGCAGGCGACATCGGTGAAATGAACCTTGGCGTCTTCATCTTCAAATTTATGAAGGCAGCATTTGCCACAGCCGTCACAAAGTGCTTCCCACTCTGATGGAGAAAGGTCTTTTAGCGGCTTATTGATCAAAACCTTCTCCATTGATGGCTATTCCCTACAACATTCATAGATGGCATTTCTATGCAGCTATGAGATGGCCTTTAAGATAAGGCTAAGCGGAACTTTCGACAGCACCGTGAACCTTAGCAATAATAAAACCCAACATCATACATTGTAAGATACCACCAACCATCCAATAAAGTATCATACTAAACGGTAACGGTTGCACTGCATAAAAGATCAGATTAGTAGGAACAAATAACAATCCGATCAGAAGCCCAAAGAGCAGCCCTTCATTCTTGCACCCACGTTTACTCCAACCAATATATATGTAGTTAAATACGAACGGTAGCATAAGTTGACCAAGCATCATCGCCCAAAATATGCAGTCTTCTTCCGCACGCCATAGCTCCGATGTGGCCTCATAGGCCGGTTTCAAGATCATGCCATGAAAAACCCAGTCAAATATAAATACGGCTACAAAAGATAACAAACTACCTATTAGATATTTCTTGGTATTCATAATAATCCTCCGTGATTAAAGACACTTAACTAGTATTTTAACCGATACCTATTTTAAAATCAAAACTACAGCTTGGAAAGGTAGGCAGGCAAATACACCGCAAAGATTTGCTTACTATAAACCATATCGGGGTAGCAGTAAGATTCGCAGTTAGTGTGGTCTGGCTCGGGCGATGTATAATTAGCTAATAGCAACACTCGATCATCGACAAAGGCAATTGGAACCAACAGGCCTTCTCCACTAACAACACCATCAAGCTCAAAGCCCAGAACCTCATCTTTCTGAGTTCTGTAGGCAACCTCAATTCGATTCCGATCGTTTAGATAAGCGACCATATCACTACCCTGCGATATAGCTATCCGCCTGACATCATTTAAAGGATCATGATGGCTCGGGGTACAATACCCATATAAGATGTCATGTGTTTGCTTAAAAACTCTATGAACGAAGGCCAAACTACCATCGTCTTGATATTTTAGCCAAAACATGCCCCGCAAACATGAGTCAATCACCACGTCCTCGCCCGACTGGCTAAAAAAGATATCGATCTTACTGCCGATACCAAGGCCATTTTCAATCGGGATGACGATCTCTAAAACATCTGGTTCGCAGCCACCAAACTTAAATGCACGCAGCCTATCGTCGGCACCCCTATTACCTTGGTAGATAAACAATGTTTTATGTTTAGGGTTGTAAAACTCACTAATGTAGTAAGGGTTAGCATCGTAGTGTAGAGTCGAGATCAAATTCAAACCATCATTATCCAATCGATATTGATGATAAATAACTTGTTTAGCCTCATCCCTCAGTTTGCGGTCAATTCTGGTAATAAAACAACCAGACTCATCCATGCCGTGAACCAAGCTCTCAACCCTAGACCTCCCGAGATCATTATTGAGCGTAGCCAGCCGTTTATTAGGAGTCTTAACTTCGGAGATGAAAGAGTCTCCTAAACTATGGTTGGTGTAATAGCCAAGCTTCTTACCTCCCATAGAGCCCAGATAAGTAGCGCTACTCGCAAGAGTTCCGTAATAGTAATCTTCCCTGGTAGACGATCCGGCACCTAATAAAGAAAGCGAGCGAAGGCTAGGCTCCGGGCTATAAAACATGTCGCCCGCCAAAGAAAAACGATAATCCCCAGTACGAAAGTCTCTATTTTCAGCAAGCATCATTGATTGGCCAACAGCTAGTTGGTCGGTTTCAGGGTCAACCACAAACCGCAGGAGCCTGGTCGTCTGGTGAAAGTAGTCCTCTGACTTAAACTTATCTTCGTTATCCTGCTGGATAACAAGTTGGTTATGGTAACTTCCAATCACATGCCCAATAACACCAGCATTTAACGATTGGCACCTAGTAGTATATTTCTTGCCCAGCTTCACTGCCCTACTGTAAAGCTGGGTAAGATTAAGCTTTCGCTTCGAGTCGACCAACAAAAGGTCGTCACCCTGATTTGCGGCTCTAGCAACCTTATAAAAGTATTCTAGCTCTTCCATATTACCCACAAGCGCATGGGCAAACATAGCTCGTAAAAGGGTCGTCGTCTTAATTCCTTTAGGAAACCCTCGCCTCTGCTTTAGAAGGCTGTAATGGAAGCTTACGTAGTTTGCCTTGCGGCTACTACTGTCATGCAGTAAAGCTAAAGACTCGGCATAAACCTTAAGTCCTAGCCCAGTATTTAAGTATGCGAAGCTTCGTTCAATTCGATCTTCAACAGGACTATCCGCCTTCAACCCCTCTAACCCTGACGCATAGCGCTTCATCTGAACTTGCAACTTTTCAAACTCAGATAACGGCCAAGTCTTTAAATGCTTATGCAAAAGTTGAAGCCTACTTTCAGTGGCGTTAGCTGGTCGATCCGGCTTTTCTAAAACACTTAAAACAAAGGCCCGGGCTTCATTCCACCTTCCGTGATCTATCAAATTCTCTAGCTCAGACAAAAACATTCTAGCAGTACGCTTGGGAGGTAACTGCTCGTTTAAATAAGGTCGATATGAAACCTTACATTCAATATTGCTGCTTACTGACATAAAAGGCTTGTTTGCCAAAACCGGCTCTTCGTCTACCTGCGCGAGCAGTGCTCTGCTCGATATGACCGCAGAAGCCGCCATAGTTGACACAAAAAAGATCATCCGGATCATACCAAGAGCCCCAAAAACCAGAGTTCAAAAGAGAATAATTCATTTGTTGATACTCGAAGTTGATATACACCAGCAAAAAATCAAATAAAAGAATTGTTTTTAAAAAACTTAAACATCTAATAACATTTAGAATTTGGGCAACTAGGGCACTTTTCCAATTGACTGTAGAACGTGGTAATGTATCTTGATTTATCCTACGGCGCGGTGTCCCGAATGGCTAGGGGGTTGATTGCAAATCAATTTTATGCCGGTTCGAATCCGGTCTGCGCCTCCATCCTCTCCAAACTATTGCGATTAATAACTGTACACCAGCGCTATATCGAAAGATCTTTTGACTTATCTTTGTTACACTTATACACTTCGGTTCATAACTTGTTAGTATTTATAAATACTTATGGCTTAGAACCGGGTCATGATTAACCTTTTGACGAAGGAAGCAGAAACCTCATGCGACAACTACAGATCCTTAACAATATCCGAGAATCGTCTGGCGAGGCAAAAACCACTGGATTAAACGACGAAGTAATCGAAAGATTTCTTAAAACCGACTCCAGCTTAAAAGAAGCCATTAATCAGGCTGAACTAGCATTTGAACTCCTTAATAAGAAGTTTCCTGACTTACTCAAGAAGGATGAAGCTACACAAGTTAAGGAAATACAGGAACAATTTGTCAACTTCTACACCGAAGATACCGTCAACCCTTATGTTGCTTTAGCGGCAAACGGTCCCTGGCTTATAACAGCCTGCGGTGCCGTGCTACACGATAGCGGTGGCTATGGAATGTTAGGCTTGGGCCATGCTCCAGAGAATGTTTTGAAGGTAATGCAAAAGCCTCACGTCATGGCAAACATCATGACCGCAAATTATAGCCAACTAAACTTCATCGAAAAGCTCAATAACGAGATTGGCTACCGAAGAACTGGAGACAAGCGCCATCCTTTCGGTAAGTACTTATGCTTAAATAGCGGCTCAGAAGCTGTGACAGTGGCTGCTCGGATCTCAGACATCAATGCAAAGATGCTTACCGCTCCAGGTGGTGAGCACGAAAATAAAAAAATCAAGTTTCTAGCGATTAAAGGTGGCTTTCACGGCCGCACGGATCGGCCTGCTCAAGTCAGTGATTCATCTATTTCTAAATACCGGGCATCGCTCGCGTCATTTGACAGTAGAAATAACTTAGTGACCATCGAAGCAAATAGTACTGAGCAACTAAAAGCTGCATTTGCTCAAGCTGAAACTGAAGGGGTTTTCTTTGAAGCCTTCTTTATGGAACCGGTTATGGGTGAGGGAAATCCAGGCGAAGCAGTCACTACCGAATTTTACTCAGTCGCTCGTGAGCTTACCGCGAAGCACAAGACCCTTTTTATTGTTGATTCTATCCAAGCCTCGCTACGAGCCCATGGCTGCCTGAGTATTTGTGATTATCCAGGGTTCGAAGAGTTACCTCCACCTGATTTAGAGACTTATTCAAAGGCACTAAACGCCGGACAATTCCCATTATCTGTACTCGCACTAACCGACCCGATCGCAAAACTCTACCA
Source organism: Oligoflexales bacterium (assembly GCA_028282865.1). GTDB lineage: Bacteria > Bdellovibrionota_B > Oligoflexia > Oligoflexales > CACXFL01 > JANQHA01. Next base: position 739 of record JANQHA010000526.1, on the reverse strand, counting down.
AAAGGGCGTTTACGGCAACACCATGACAACCAACCCTAAGGCATTAGATGTCGCTAGCGAAGTGCTGTCAGCTATCACCCCTGAGTTTAGGAAAAATGTCTCTGAGCGTGGCAAAGAGTTTGTCGATAAATTGAAAGAACTCCAAAAAGAGTTCCCAGAAGACATCACCGAAGTCAAAGGCACCGGGCTACTACTAGCTGCATCCATCAATCCAGCTAGACATAAAGTCGTTGGGTTTGACTGCCTCGAAGAAAAGATGAGAAAGAAAGGAATTGGAGTGATTCATGGCGGCGCCAATGCCCTTAGATTCACCCCACACTTTCGAATCACTTCTGCAGAAATCGATTTGGTAATCGATGTTTTAAGAGATCTTCTCAAGGGGTAGAGGTAAAGAATGGACTCTCACTTTATTTGGAATATCGACCCCGAGCTATTTAACCTCGGGTTTATTGCCCCTAGGTGGTACGGACTTTGTTTTGCAACCGGCATCTTGCTTGGCTATCAAGTTATGCGCAGGATGTTCTTAAAAGAAAACTACTCCGAAGAAACTTTGAACTCAGGGTTTGTGTTATTTGTGGCAGGCACTGTGATCGGGGCGCGTCTAGGACACTGCCTATTCTACGAGCCGGAGTATTACCTCAGTCAGCCCTGGAAGATTCTAATGATTTGGGAAGGTGGGTTAGCCAGCCATGGCGGTACCATCGGAATCTTTTTGTGCATGACCTACTACACCAAGAAG
>JANQHA010000508.1 GCA_028282865.1 Oligoflexales bacterium | reverse complement strand
TTGGTGTTCTGTCAATTGGCTGTAAGAAAAATAAAAAAAATATCACAGTCGATCACGTAGCAGCTGATCAGCACGGTGGTCGAAAGGACGCTTTCAGTGCCGATGATATTCGGTCAGTTGAAATTCTTTTTAAACCTAAAACAGTGGAACCCTGGACAGTCAATAAACCTTTTTTAGTAGGTACTTTTGATAATAAGAGTCAGGGAAATATCATTAGTAACGTTTCTTGGAGCGTGGATGACCCTAAGCTGGTTCGAGTAGATAAAAAGACGGGTGCTTTCCTTGCCTTTGACGAGGGTGAGTTTACCATAACCGCTAAGTTCAGAGACTTTGACGCGAGTAAAGAGATTACTTTGTCTTATGATAAACGATCTGAAGTTAGAGATCTAAGAAATCCACAAGACATCGAAGTTGCTCAGGTTTCAACGACCAATAAGATAGATATTTTATGGAGCTTGCCCAGGAACCTTGTCGACGGCATTACGATATCATATATAGAGGGAAACCAGGAGCCTACAACACGCTGTAGGGATGATAACGGTGAAAGCCTGGTATCGTATGACGATCTGAAAGATAAAAAAACTTACCAGCTAACTGGCCTCGTACTGGGCAAGACCTATCATATTCGTTTGTGCTCGGTTCAGAGTGAGTTTGTCGGTACCGATGAAAATCGGCGATTCTCTGAGGGCAGTGTCGCAACGGTGACACTGGTGCCGTAGCTTTTCATATATTTATTTGAAGTTTTTTAATTTATTTCAATGTATTGTAGTCTCTACTGTGGATAGATATGGCTGGGCTATAGTATTCGAATGATTGGTATATTGAAAGTTTTTCGCAATTATTTTTGGGCCCTACTTCCAGCAATAAGCTTTGTGTTGCTATTTGCGAAATTCGACATTTCTGAATTTGTACCGACCGCTTGGGGGCAGCTTTATGCCACATACGCAGAAAGCTTAGGGGTTCCTTCTGTCAAAATCACTTACCGAATCCTTTCACCTCTAATAGCTCATTACTTAGGGTTTAATACTGGTCAGGCTTGGCTGTATTTCTTGCTGCTACTCTTCTTTTTTGGCCAAGTTCTGGTTTATAAGTTTGTTTACAAAAAGTCAGGTTCTTTGGCTTTAGCAACTGTTTTGGGGCTTCTGACCTGCTTTTGCACCAATGGCTGGTATCAGGTGTATTTTGCTGGTTATCCCGATGCTGCAATGATGTTTTTTCTCATCGTCGCTTTAGTGTGCAGCAAAAGGTGGCTTTTTTATGTTGCTATTGCTTTAGCTATTTGGACCCATGAGCGGGCGATTTTTGCGGTACCTTTTATTCCTTTGTTTCGTTGGCTATTAAATTTAGATGAACCTATGACTTTGAAACGTTTTCTAGGTATTCAAACTAGCTTGGGCCTTATAGTCGTTAGCTATTTTTTGTTTCGCCCGTTGCTGGCAACTGAAGCCGGGCGCTATAGCTTAAGCTATTATATGAACGATCTCATGAAGGGAGGTTCGAGCTTTGCTAAAGTGCCGTTGACTCCGGTGTTTATTGCTAAAGTGGTGATTGAAGGCTACAAATATTTGATTATTCCAGCTGTCTTTAGTGTGGTAATTCTGGCATGGAAAAGGCATTGGTTGGTCGTGACCATTTTGGTCGGGTATTTTTTTGCAGTGACCACCCAACTAATCATTGCTGTCGACTCCGTTAGGCTGATTGATATGTATTATCTTGGCTTCTTGGTATTGTTATTTTTAGCTTACCAAGCGGCTAGCACCCATTTCACCAGCCGTCGCGCTAAGTCGATATTTCACTCATGCTTCGTCATGCTCGTCTTTGCAGTGTGCGCAGCAAATTATCTGTCACCAGTGACATATTTGGCGCAGAATATGAAAAGGGAAATATCGACTAAAATTCCCTAGTATAATGAAAAAATTAACAGCTAGAGATTATCGAAGTACTTAAGTGCGCGCCGGATGCCATCGGCAAAACTAATTTTAGCTTCGCAGCCAAAAGACTTCTGTTTTGCGGTATCACCACCACGAGCAAAAACTCCAGCAGGTTTGTTGGAAAGGCCTTCGACTGCTGGCGAATAACCATAAAGCTCTGCGGCTAGAGCAGCAAACTGCTTAAAGCTAGTGTACTTACCTGTCGATAGGTTGAGAGCGGAGCCGTCATCGATGCGGTCCATAGTCGAAAAAATCATATCAACACAGTCGTCGATATGAATAAAATCTCTCATTTGATCGCCAGTACCCCAAACATTGATCAAACTGGCACCATTATTTTCGATGACGCGGTTACAGATCGATGGAAACGGGTAATTTAGATCCTGGTCCTCACCGTAGCCAGAAAACGGACGGTAGGTAATTGACTTAAGCTCGTGCTTCTCATAAGCCAGCTTAGCCAGGTACTCATGAGTTAACTTAGCCCAACCATAGGACATATCAGGCTGGCCAATGTCTTCTGAGAAATCGATCATAGATTCTTTTAGAAGTTGGTAATCGCCTTGCCTTTGAAATTTGATTGGATACGCTGCACTTGAGCTAAAACAAATAGTCTTCGCCGGCTTGGCCCCCTTAGCCCAGCGCCAATACTGTGAATCAATGGACAGGTCTACTGCCACTGCTAGCGGGTCATTTTCAATCAGCTCACGACCACCAACTATAGCAGCCAAATGAAATGCATAGTCATAGAAAGTATTCTGATTTTTTTCAAAGTAGTCGCGGCAGTCTTCTTTGTGATATTTGAAATTTTGAAAGTCGAAAGGGTCATACAACGGCCAGCCCTTGGCTGGGTCTCTAGCGCCAGTTAGTGCGACAATTGGGTCAACGCAATCGACTTGGTAACCTAAATCTAAACATCTCTTAACAATATGCCGTCCGACAAAGCCAGCGCCACCGGTAACAAGAACTCTTTTAGTCACTAAAAATGCCTCCGATAGAGTTCAAATGCTTGCCAAGATTTCTCAGGCAAGTATCTTTTAATAGCTGCATCTGGGTCTTCTCCGAGCTCTCTAATAAGATCTAGATTATGCTCATATCCAAGATACTCTTGCTTCATGTCATTTATAAGGTTGTGGACGTTTCGATCCTGGTAAACACTCGGTTTGCCGTAAACAACCTTAGCTCCCTTCGCCTGAACATAGTATGAAGCCCATATATCGTCCATTCGACCGACGTGAGGGAAAAGGAAGTAGTCCTTTAGAAGGCTACCCTTAATAAAAGTATTTTGCGAATTAAAGGGCGAAGGCCTATTGCTTGTCATTGGAAAGTAGCTATGATCGAATTTACACTCTGGAGCATGCTCCATTCGACAAATAGCGTCGATGTCGGGGTCGCCGTCCCAAAAATCTGCTTGAACATCCGCGTCGATATTGACTGATTTTTTCTGACTGTAATCACGCTTGGCAAGTAATTGCAGCGGGTAGCCTCTATGCCAAAGAGCAGATTCGTTGGTTGCTCCTATTGGGTCAAAAGCAGGTAGGTCGGTCATGTAGCAGTTAGCTTCGACAGTTCTACCAAGCAGTAGATCTTTGCCCCAATCATCAGTGGGGATATTATCATCATCAATAACAGCCACGATATCTGGCTTTTGCTT
>JANQHA010000268.1 GCA_028282865.1 Oligoflexales bacterium | reverse complement strand
TTTCTCTCCAGTGTCTGGAAGAGGCTACTTATCTGTCAACCTTGACCTAAACTATAACCTCACTGAAACCTGGTTTGTCGGATCTAGTATGACCTATTTAAAAACCGAAGCGAACGGCCTCGACCCGGGAGGAAGTTTGATTGGTGCTGGTTTGAATATGGGTTTCGAGTTACGGCGCTCTAGATAGCTAGCTAATTAAAATAAGCCCTAAAATTGCCTTTAGTAAGTACGGTATAGCTGTTGCCAGAACTTGATTGGTATTTCTTTTTGTCTTAGACCTTAGCAGTTTTAACTCTAGAATGATGCAAATTACTACCGCAATTAAATAAGCTGGGCTTATCGACCAAGAAATCAGGACTGCTATAAACATTAGAACCAAAAACATTACGCATCCAGTCGAGATATCAACCTTCCCACTTGCAAACGGCCGCGCTTTTCTAATATTATCGCGTCGGTCTGCATCTAAATTTAACAGATCGTTCGCGATGTAAACTGCCGATGAGCTAAGACACAGCGCTACAAGTCCTAACAGTACTAAGAAAATCGCCGACACAGGTTTGGCAGATGTTAGTACCAGTGGCCCAAGTATGATTAAATTCCCGAACCAATGCTTTATATTTAATGCAGTTATCATGTTTCGCCATTGATTTGGCTCACTACCAAAATGGTGGCTCACATAAAAATTTTTGCGAGCCAAAGCGGTTATTTTTGCTGGGGTGTTCACGAGAATAGCTTCTTTTGAAGCCTTCCATACCTCCAAGTCTTGACTGGAATTTCCCGCATATACAAAACCTTCGGGGAAGGTTTTACGGAGTAGCTCAGCTTTGCGGTGGCTGATTAGGTTGACGCGATTGTTTGTCGCAAATACTTTGTCAAAAATTTTTGTATGGTCGGCGACTTTTTGTGCAACAGCTTCGTGGCTACCTGTTGCCAGGTATAATCTACGACCTTTTTCCTTTTGCTCAACTAAATATTCCATGAGGTCTTCTTGGATAAGATAGCAAGGAGAGTAGGCTCCGATATTTTTAACTAGATATCCTTTGAAGGCGGATTTACTCTGCAATGCTTTGATTGGAGCAATAAATACAAAGAGCCAGTTATTTTTTAGCGCTGCTAAAAAACATTCCCATAACGTATCGGTCCGTGAGAGGGTCCCGTCTAAATCTACACAGATTGGCAAGGAGTCTTGAGTCATTGGAGGTCCGGATAGCAATGCTTACTCTGTTTTAAAGTATCGCTGATATGCCGTGAGAAAGCTAATGGTTATTTCGCAGTTTGTTTCTAACTTAGAGCTCTTTGATATTTATCAGGTAAATGTTAACATCTTAACTATCTAGGAACATATCTGAGGTTGAAATGGTTAAAAAGTACTCTAAGTTGGTTCTTATCTTTGCAATTTTGGTGTTGGTATGGTCTTTTTTTCATTTTGATCTTGGCGAGTATCTGACTCTGCAGGCGCTAAAAGATCGCAGAGAGATTTTCCAGAACTTTTACCAGCAAAATACTATTCAGACGATCGCAATATATATGGCTGTCTACATTCTTACGACCGCTTTATCATTGCCTGGGGCCACGATCTTGACACTTGCGGGCGGTGCGGTGTTCGGCTTAGGTTTAGGGTTATTGCTGGTCTCTTTTGCGAGCACGATTGGGGCGACCCTTGCTTTCTTGGTTTCTCGGTTTTTACTACAAGAGTCTGTTCAAAATAAGTTTGGTGCTTACCTGAAGTCGTTCAATGAGGGTATGAGAAAGGACGGGGCCTTCTACTTGTTTACCCTGCGACTGATTCCTGTTGTGCCGTTTTTTGTGATTAACCTAGTTATGGGGCTGACCCCCATATCAGCATTAAAGTTCTTTTTTGTAAGCCAAGTGGGAATGCTTGCGGGCACCGCTGTCTATGTCAATGCCGGCACTGAGATCGCAAAAATTGAATCGCTGTCGGGTATTTTATCTCCAGCTTTGCTGGGATCATTTGCTCTTCTTGGTATCTTTCCCTTACTTGCAAAGATGGTGGTTAATTTTATCAAAGCTAGAAAGGTCTATGCCAAGTTTAATAAGCCTAAGAAGTTCGAATATAACCTTCTAGTGATAGGTGCCGGTTCTGCCGGGCTTGTGAGTGCATACATTGCTGCTGCTGTGAAGGCTAAAGTAGGGCTCATTGAAAAAAATAAGATGGGAGGAGACTGCCTCAATACTGGCTGCGTGCCGTCAAAGGCTTTGATACAGTCAGCGAAGATGATGGCCCACGTAAAACGAGCTAAAGAGTTTGGTTTTACTGACGGTGAGATTCGCTTCGATTTTTCTGAGGTTATGAAGCGAGTGCATCGGGTCATTGCTAAGATAGAGCCCCATGACTCGGTAGAGCGCTACACAAACCTTGGGGTCGAGTGCATCCAAGGCACCGCGACCATTCGATCTCCTTGGGAAGTAGAAGTGAACGGCAAGGTTCTAACTGCAAAAAATATTATCGTAGCTGCAGGGGCCGAGCCGGTTATGGTTCCATTTCCAGGAGTTGATCAGGTGCCACATTACACTTCAGACAATATTTGGGAATTGACTGAGCAACCCAAGAAGCTTCTTGTTCTAGGTGGTGGTCCCATTGGCAGCGAGTTAGCCCAGGCTTTTTGCCGGTTGGGTTCTGAGGTAACTGTGGTTGATCAGGCGCCGGGGATTTTAGTGCGAGAAGATCCAGACATTGCAGCGTTTGTTAAGCAGAGTTTTGATAAAGATGGGGTCAAAGTGCTTGGAGAGCACCGGGCCAAGGAGTTTAAGAAGGTTGGTGACACCAACTACCTAGTTTGTGAGTCCAATGGTAGGGAGGTCGAGATTGCGTTTGACGCATGTTTGTTTGCTCTGGGGCGTAGAGCACGGGTGAGCGGGTACGGCTTGGAAAACCTTGGCATCGAACTAACCGACCGCAAAACCATTGAGGTCGATGAGTATCTACGAACTAATATCCCCAATGTTTATGTGTGTGGTGATGCGACCGGTCCGTATCAATTTACCCACACGGCAGCGCACCAGGCTTGGTTTTGTGCCGTGAATGCCTTGTTTGGTAGATTTAAGAAGTTTAAAGTCGACTATAGAGTGATTCCGTGGTGCACCTTTACCGACCCTGAAGTCGCGAGGGTAGGGCTCAGTGAACTCGAAGCCAAAGAAAAAGGTATTGCCTACGAAGTTACGACTTATGGCCTGGATGACCTTGATAGGGCCATAGCTGACGAAGAGGATCACGGTATGGTCAAGGCCTTAACTGTCCCCGGTAAAGACAAGATACTCGGAGCTACCATCGTAGGTGCTCACGCTGGTGAACTGATCACAGAGTTTGTTGCTGCCATGAAAAATAACTACGGCCTCAACCGTATCCTTGGCACCATTCATATCTATCCGACTTGGTCTGAGGCTAATAAATACTTAGCCGGTAATTGGAAAAAAGCCCACCAACCCGAGAAGTTACTGGAGTATGTCGCTAAGTTTCATAAATGGAATCGGGGGTAGGTCATACCCCTGCGATTGCCTGTATTTCCAAGTACCCTCTATACATTCAGTTTTACGAAGCGTCTTCCCGCGGCATTTATCTATAATGACGATTTAATAAAGCCCGTAAGCCTATTCTAATTTATTATCCAAGATCGTTATAGACATATATAACGAATTTGTTATAATAGGAGAGGTTGATGGATGTTGTTGTTCTTCGCCAGGCCGAGAAAGAGATTAAGCAGCTTCCTGGCTCAGTGATCAAGAATTTATATTTTGTACTTCGATTACTTGAGCAGGGCGAAAAGTTAAGCATGCCGCTATCAAGGCCCTTGCCGAATATTGCTAACGGTTTAAATGAGCTGCGTTTTTGTAGTAATTTAGGAAATTATAGAGTTTTTTACGTTGTTGAAATAGGTGAGGCTATATTTGTAGTTCATGCATGCAGTAAAAAAACTCAAAAGATTTCAAACAAGACACTTAGGCTGCTAAAAATACGGATTAAGAACCTGGAGTCACTATGAGTAAACCATTAAGATTTAAGTCTACAGAAGAGTTTGCTAAGCATTTCGGTTTGTCAGAGATAGAGGTTTTATTAGCTAATGAGAAGCTGCGAGTCGTCAAAAAATTGAAAAAGACTCGCATGAATCAAAAACTGACTCAAGCTCAGCTAGCAAAAAAGGTTGGCACGAAACAGCCGGCTATTGCTAGGATGGAATCTGGAGAAATAGCAGAGATTAGCTTTGATTTTTTACTCAAAGTGGCATTGACCTTGGATGTAGGGTTTACCATTAGACCGCCTAAGAAGGTGGCTTGATCGGGAAAGAACTAAGACTTAAATAGTTCTTTTTGCAAATAAATGAGCACATGAATGGCTAAAATTACCTTCAAAGTGTTGGCCGAGATACTCACGTTTAATTTCTTCCAACTTTTTTAAAACTTTTAAATGATTTTTTGCTCTTGCCCTATTGACCGGGAGTTCAGGAGCGATGTGGTTCATTAGAGTAAGGTATTCTTGCAAAGAGAATTTTGCGAGTTCGA
>JANQHA010000503.1 GCA_028282865.1 Oligoflexales bacterium | reverse complement strand
CATGGGCTTTCCATGGCCGAGGCAGCTAAGTTTTTTAATAGCGAAATTAACGCCGATTTAGACGTGGTCTCTTTACAGAACTGGGATCCGACTCGACTTTGGAACCAGTACGATCGACAATGGGTTTTAACCTCTCCTAACCTTCCTATTATTGACACGGTGTATATGTTTCCTGGAATGGTTTTATTTGAGGGAACCAATGTATCAGAAGGGCGGGGGACTTGTTTGCCTTTCCTGTTTATAGGAGCGCCTTATATTAAAGATGCTCGCGAATTAGTTGCCAGAACTCGAGAGCTGGTGCCTGCTCACTGCTTAGAGGGCTTTGTTTTTCGAGCTACGTCTTTTATGCCTGCATTTCATAAGTGGGAAAATGAGGTCTGTGACGGAGTGCAGCTTCATGTAACCGACCCTACGAAGGTTTTAAGTTATCGTTTGGCAATAGGCCTGATGAGAGCTTTTGTTGAGCTTGGTGGAGATAAATTCCAATGGCGTGAACCCCCTTATGAGTACGAGTATAAAAGCCTTCCTATAGAGATACTTATGGGTAGCAAAGCCTTACCGAGCCTAATAACTTCCTCAGACTTTGATCTCCATGGAGACTGCTGGGGTAGTGGGGTTGCAAATTATCTCGAGAAGGCTTCGAAAATCTTACTTTACGAACGAGAGATGAAATATGAGGCCTACTAGTGCCCTAGATTTTCCTCTGGGCCGATGAGCTTTCTTGAGCGGTTGTCTTGAGCATATTTATGGGCTTCATCTAGGATTTTTTTGAAATCTGGAAGGTGCCTTATTGGGTTAAAATCACTGTCTCCGGATGCGTGAACCGCGAGCTGAGGATTTAAGTTTAACGCCTCTTCTAAAGCTACTAAAGAGTCTTTAACCCGTCCCATTTGTGAGAGTACGCAGGCTCCATTATATTTTGCTGTCGCGTCTGTTGGATCAATTTGAACCGCTTCTTCAAACATTGATAAGGCTTTTTGGTGAAGTTTTAATCGGTAGTATGCGAGCCCCATCCCATTGTAGAAATCACTTCTGTTTGGATCTAGCAGTATAGCGTTTGCAAAAGATTTAAGAGCTTCTGGGTGATCCTGCAAATCTTCCGACTGAGTTTCACCTAAGATCGCATAAAGCAGTGCTGAAGGTTTGATTTCTTCTGTCAAAGATTTTATCAATTTATGTAGGTGCCGCGATTGGTTCGCATCTTTGTACATATCTGAGGCGTAACCAATCATTGCGATTTGGTTGTTACTTAATTTGATCGCTTTGATGAAGTTTTCCTGTGCCAAGCGGACGTTCTTATTCTGGATATGGATTGCACCCAAGTGTTGGTAAATCGTTGGCAGCAACTCCTTTCTATTTTTGCGTAGTGCTTTGTCTTTGCTGAGTTTGCTAAGTAGTTTAAATGCTTCCTTAGGTTTGTTTAGGTACTTATAGAGCACAATGCTATCGTTTACGATCGAGCCATATTTTTTACCATCTTTGGTGTATATCGATTTATAAATTTTATGGGCGCTTTGGAATTTTCCTTCTTTAGTAAGCGAGATAGCTAGGGTCTGTTGAAAAAGCTGATGAGGAAAGTTTCTGTTCCATTCAACTAGTTTGTTAGATAGCTCGCTCGAATGGTGACTGGTTTGTAGCATTGCCACGACATATGGGATGATGATCTCAGGCTCAGATATTGAAAAAGATAATGCCTGCTTTAGAAGGTTTAAGATTTTTTTCTGTGGCGCGCTTTGAGCCTGAAGTCTTGCCAGACTAAAATAGAACCTCCATGTCGGACTGATTCCCATAGCGGCAGCGGAGTTTAGTAGGTTAATAGCCTTTTCTGGCTGACCCATTGTATCTAAGGTCTCAGCTAATGCAATGTAGCCATAATCAGATTTTGGCTCTAACTCGGTTGCTTGTTGCGCCAATTCTGAAGCCTGTTTTACAAGTGCAAGGTCCTCTGGTGAATTAGTGAACTCTCGGAGTTTTAAGTGTGAAAGTAGATAGAACGGGTAGGCCGAGTAAGGGTCGATTTGAATCTCTCGGGTAATACGACGCTCGAGGTCGTCTAATATATTATCTGATTTAGTCCAAACGTCTCGCTCTAATTGTTGCAGTCTTAGTAAGGTGGCCGGAGATAGATCTTTGGCGATGCCAATTTGACTGATAAAACCTGATATTATGATCAAATACTTCGAAAATACCGGACGCCAGCTGAATACCGATGTATTATCGCTACCGAATGAGTAAGGTTTAAGGTCTGAAAAACTAAGCATTAAATGTCCGCCTTTGTAACCAAGTCAGCTAACTTTTAGCTAATCGGCGGAAAAATTAGTTAGTTTAACAAAGAGTTTTTTATATTGATGGTATAATGGCTATATTTCCTAGTTATTTTAATACTTTATATCAATCTTCGTCGTTCGGAAATATTCTCTACTAACTCACGAAAACCTTTTAATTGCCGATAGGTAGCTAAAGAGGTGTCTCGTGACAAATGACCGTAAATTTCGACTTTCCAAGACTGGTTGGGTCTTTCTTGTATCAAGTTTTTTAGGGGTAGCATTAAATATTGCGCTGCTGTTTTGGCATTACACTGTTTCAGTACAGGAGAAGCTAGACCAGTTTAATACCCAGGTAACAGCAAACCCCGATTTTGACTCTCAAATGGCTTACCGAGACTCATCGGTATTTATCGATACCATATTGTCTATTGTGCAAAACTATTACGTTGATGAAAGCCGAGTGAATAATAATTTTCTGCTAAAGCAGACCTTTCGGTCTTTAGCTCTGCGTCCAGATATACAATTAAGCGAAGATGGTGATGTGTTTTCCTTGAAAGTTGCCGGTCGTGCGTTGCGTGGTAAGTTTTCTAGTTATATGAATTACCACCGGCTAGTTTCGATGCTAAGTGCTGCGGCGACACTGATAGATCAGAGTATCGAAAGGTCTCCAGGAAACACTTCTGGAGATGTTCTGGTTTTAAATGCGCTTCTGACAGGGTTAGATGCACACAGCGCACTGCTTTTACCAGATGCATATAGAGAGCTGCGCCAGGGGACAGAAGGTGCATTTGGGGGCCTAGGAGTTTTAGTAGGAGTAAGACAGAATATTCTCACAGTTATAAAACCTTTAGCGAGAAGTCCGGCCAAAAGGGCTGGAATCATTCGCCGAGACAAAATACTTAGTATAAACGGCGTCCGAACCTATGGGCTGACTTTAGACCAGCTGGTAGAGCACATGCGCGGCGAACCCGGAACCTCGGTTTCTCTTAAAATTATGCGTGAAGGTGGTTGGGCTCCGGTCATGATGCCACTTAAACGAGAAGTTATAATGGTTGATTCGGTAACCAGCGAGACTTACGATTACGGTAACCATAAATTTCTTCACTTGATTATTGAGAACTTCTCATCTCGGACAGGGATCGAAGTGAGACACGCCTTAGAACGATTTCGCAACCAGCGCGGCCAGGAGATCGCTGGGGTTGTTTTGGACCTTCGCTCCAACCCAGGTGGGTTGCTTGATCAAGCCGTGGCCGTCGCTGACATATTTTTAAAATCTGGTGTCATTGTATCTACTAAAGGAAGGCGTAGCGAGGTTGAGTCAGCAAGTGATCAGATTGACGAGTCAGGGTTTCCGTTAGTCGTGCTAATCAATTCAGACTCAGCATCGGCTAGTGAGATTGTTGCAGGTGCGTTGCAAGACCATGGTGGCGCAGTGATCGTTGGCCAGCCAAGTTTTGGTAAAGGTTCAGTTCAGACCATCTTCGAATTACCCGGTAGCCAGGCACTAAAACTTACAATCGCACGGTATTATACTCCGTTAGGTCGCTCTATCCAGAATGTTGGTATTATGCCAGATGTTTGGCTTCAACCCGTCGTCGAAAGTGATCAGAATAGCAATTTGATGGGTAATTTTAGATATCGTAATGAGAGGTTTTTAAAAAATAGGCTTGAGGCGGTCACCGATCGATCTCGTCTACTTGAAGACTCGCATAGTAGATCTTTGTTAAAAGGTTTCTATCTGGTAGGAAAAGATCATGACGAGTTTAGTGACAACCGTTTGAACGATCATGAGTTGAAGGCCGCCGGTATGATACTCGATAGCGTTCGTAACGCTTATGGGGTAGACCTGTCTCAGTCTGGTTTTCGGGCACAAAACTGGCTGGCTATCGCCAAACCTACCCTTAGAAATTTTATTCTTAATCTAGGAAAAAAAGTTAAAAAATGGGCTAAAAAATCTCATGGAGTGGTCTGGCGAACCTTTGATAAAATTCAAAACAACATTGATAAAATTGACATCAGAACACCTAAAAATTTAGCAAAAGTTTCAGTGACCGGTGGTCGATCGTTAGATATACCATGGCAGGTCGTGAATAGATCAGGCAGGTCAATTCAACGGCTAAGCGTATTTATTAACTCTCATGAGCACGCAATAGAGACCACGGAGCTACTGGTGGGAGAAATTGCCCCCAAGTCTAAAAAACGTGGAGTTTTAAAATTGGTAGTGCCCCCTAGCTCTGATGTTAGTACTTTTAACATCCGTCTCGGAGTCGCGGTTGATGCTGTTCCTTCCGGAAAATTTAGTGACAATATTGAGGTAACGGTGACCCCTGCTGCCCCAGCGAAGATTGATGCAGTAGCGAAACTTACCCAGGAGGTCGGGGGTACGGTACCAGGCGTCTTAGAAACCGGCGAAAAGGCAGTGATTCTATTAAATATTGGTAATAGCTCAGATGTTTCGTATGAGAAGTTAGATGCTAAGTTTGTAAATT
>JANQHA010000211.1 GCA_028282865.1 Oligoflexales bacterium | reverse complement strand
CTCCACAATGGGTGGACAGATGATTAAAGCGATGCTGTTAGTTGATATGGTTGGCTCACAAAACCTAAAGTTTACTGACGACTTAAACTCTCACCCTTATCTACGAAATTTACTTAGAAAAAATCTGAGTCTCAGGGGGCTAGAATCCATGATCTCGGTGCGACCAAACCCGATATCTGACGATCATATTCCCTTTAAAAAGGTAGGGGTACCTGTGCTCAATATCATCGATTTTGAGAATCTTAGTTTTTGGCATCGAAACGGTGATGTGATCGATAATTTATCTAGTAAAAACATTGAGTTATCTGGTTCTGTTCTGCTTGAGATCTTTAATCAGTTGGCAGAAAATCCTAAACCTATCCATTAAATCACCGATATATCAGGTATAGAGCTGGGAGTTTATGCTGCTGTTTTTAAAGCGAGAATTTATAAGGACTTTGTTTGATGTCCCAAAAAAAGATCACTTTTGACAATCTAGAAATCGGCATCGTCGAAAGCGATGACAAGGTTGTTTATACTTTTAACGGCGATATTGACGAAAATTTTCGTCAGCAAGATGTCCCCCGTTTTGAAAAGAGCGAAATCATTTTTGAGTTAGGTGATGTTTTAAACTTCAACTCATGTGGTATTCGTGAATGGATTTTTTTGGTTCGTGATATTGGTAGCTGCGGAACGCTTATTTTTAGAAATTGCTCCGTTACCATGATTGACCAGATCAATATGGTCCCAGATTCTTTAGGTGTCGGTATTATCGAATCGTTTTATGCACCTTATTATTGTGACAGCCACGGTGAAATTAATCAGGTTATCAGACTTGATGAATACCTTAATGATATCGAACAAAAAAAGGCTCCCGACTTCAAATGTAGCCAATGTGGCGAGGCATTGGAGTTTGATGCTCTAGAAGAAAGTTACTTTCTATTCGCCGATACTGGGTTTAAAAGTACCGGATAAGCTCCAAATAAAACATTCCTCGAGTGACATTTTACATTATAGCTGAATAACTCTTCCGTAAAAAAAATATTTATATATACCTGTACTCATGATGATTGGTGAGCTTTTAAGGCAGAGTATTTTTATGGCTGAGGTGGTGCTTGTTGTAATTTTTATTTCCAGCACCAGCTCGTTGAGCTTACGAATGCGTCATTATTGGCAGGAAGAGCTCAAACTGCGGTCGTGCGGGCGTAAGATCGCAGCGTTAGCAAATCTAGAGTCTGCTGCTTTGGCTTTAACCGAGCTCCAGCCCCAAAACAGTAACATGTTTAGGGCCAAGCTTGCCGAAGCTTCGCTTCGATTACTGCCAGCGAGCGGGAGTACGGATTGTAGGTCAAGTGAAATGAAAGCCCAGATTTATCGCCAAATTAATCCGAACTTGCCAGATCACTGGCCAAACTGGTGGTATTCCTTAAGGGGGCCTGAATGATGTCTGTGTGGATTCATTTCTTTTCACTGCTTTGGGTGAGTCTGCTAGCTTCCTTTGTTTATCGATACCAACACTCTGTAAACACATTTCAAAACTCTGAACTTAATATGGACCGACTGGACTACCATCGATCTGCTAACGAAAGTCACGCAGAATCGTTTTGTTACTACCGTGAAATAGTATCTGAATCCGTTTGGACTGTGCTAGGAGTCTCGTGTGACTAGGTTTTTTAAAGTTATTCAGTTAAGTCCATTTAATATAGCTCTTGCCAGTGGTCTACTGGGAGTTGTCATCGGCTATTATACCAAAGGCTCAAAAAGCGATGAATTGCCGTGTAAATTTCAGTTGCCTTACAATGCTACTTTTATAAGCCTAGCCAATTCTAAGCTAGCAGATCGAAGCTATCGGAATTTCATAGACCGGAAGGTAAGTTTGGTGTTTGAAAACTCTCGGCGCAAGGTCAGGTGTCGTATGCACTCTCGCTATGCGATGGTTGTTCGTAGCTCTGACCCTTTGATTCTAAAAATCTCTCCTCTCGACGCAGCAGGTATTTATAGAAGCTTTAGAGCTAATCGCTCGTTACCGGTGATAGCGTCAGTCGTTTCATTTGCTAAGGCTACAGAAATCCCGATATGTGGCAGCGATTCGAGGGTTCAATATGAAGCTAACTAAGATAGCTGTTTTCTTTTTTACTCTTATAGCTCAAGGGGCTGTTGCAGTCGAGACAGTTGAGCTCGAGGTGGCCCAGTCTTACGTATTTACCACCCCAGAAGATGCGACTCTTAAAATCTCAAAAAAAGGTGTGGTCGACGTGTTTGCTATAAGTCCAGGACGGTGGCGAGTCACTGCCTTAAGGAGAGGATTGATAAGTATTCGTTGGTTAGGGGCTCAAGAGGAGGTCCTTGGTCGTATCTATATTCACGTATCGTCTTTTAATGCAAAATCCGTAGATAATTTCCCTAGGTGGGTTTGTAAAAAAAAGCAAGTAAGCTGTGATGCTCGTGTAGGAGTTATTAGAGGTGTCATTGATGATGAGTATTCATGGGTCAAAGCGTTTAACGAGTGCCAGAAGTCTCTAAAGTGCTTTTTTCAGTTAAAATTAACCACCGAAGCTAAGTCCAGACTTGAGGTTTACGAGGCGTCACAGTCCGAGCGTTACGTGGTCCGTACTCATATTGTGCTTGCCAATAAAAAGGACGCTGAAAAATTTGGCATCACGGCTCGTTATATGAAATCTAATCCAAATTTTTTTGACTTTGATATCAATGATGAGGACCAAAAGCAGAAATTCACTCTTTTGGGCGAGCCATCGGTCGTCTGCCAACTAGGAAAAAAAGCTATTATTCGTAGCGGTGGTGAAGTAGAAAGCTTTTATCAAAGGTCAGATAAACGAAGCCCGTTGGTTAGCTATTGGAAGAAGTACGGCATGCTGCTTGAAAGCAAGTTGTCGCGTATTACTCAGAATTTGTATAAGGTCGACGCCCGCATCGAGCTTAGTAGGCGTAGCAACGGTGGTCTACAAAGTCATGAACTGACCACCTCTATCCCTATCATGTTGGAAAAAAGGGTCATGCTAGGAGTCGTCGAATTTCAGTCAGATGAGTCTAAGGTTTTGACTCCCTTTCACCTCGATCAGGTTCCTATTATTGGACCGTGGTTTAGCTTTCGAACTTCTGATCGTGTATCAAGTTTATTGATTATTTTTTTGCATGTAGAGCGTTGGAGCGGTTTACAACTCAAGAGTCAAGAATAGGCCTATGTCGTAGCGGTTATATGTAAAGGTCGAGTCACTTGAATTTTGACTCGTATACTCGATTCTTAGGTCGTTAAACAGTGAAGGAGAGTAAAAGTACTGCAGAGCTATCTCGGTATCTATAGTCGAGTCCTTCCTAGATTCGCTGGAATTTTTAAAATCTCGTGAGCGGTAGCCTATATCCCATAGTAGTTTCATAGTATGGCTGATTTTGGTTTGTGTCATTAGGTCTAACCCGAACTGAGTAAAGTCATCGATACTGACGGCAGATTCCTTATGGGTGAAGCTATTATATGTCAATTCGCTTTGGATATCTGTCGTTAGACCGTCATGTAAGTCGACGTTAATTGCATAACGACTTTCAGAGCCACTACGATCAGATGCAATGACAGGTTCGTGTCTGATCGGATCGAGTTTATCATCTCGTCCTGGAACTGGATCCGTTACCGATCCAGAATAGTATTTAAACTTCGGTGAGTACGGAAATTGAGGAAACCCTAGGTGGATTTCGTACCCGAGTGTGTCTGCCGAGCGTTCGTTTTCTCCAAATCCAAATAGTTCGATAAATGGTTCTACGTAAAGGCTAAATGCTGGTATATGCTGATCGTTAAACCCTAATAACAGAGTCCAATCAAGGTGCAGCCTTTGCCTTAGGGTCTCGATGTCTTTTAGATCGCCGTCTATATACCTGCGGTTTACAGCGTCATAACCGATTTTTACGTCTCCATCATTTGAGCCATAAAACCGATAAAAGGTTTCTGCAGATCCTTGGTAATAGAGTGCGGATTCAGTTTTGTAAGAATCTGTTCTAGCGTCAGAACCCCACCTATATACGTTAGAGTCTTGGCCAAACCCCATGCTTAAGTTAGCTCCAAATGTTTGCTGACCTTTGAGTAGTTGAAGAAATTGCCAGGAAGATACCTCGATATCTGAGTTTACCGGCTCCCAAAGGGATTTTTTAAAGTGGTTTCTAGCTGTTAGTTTTTGCTCTATATTAAAGTGTGCTACACCTAGGTAATATTCGATCAATTGGCTAGGGGGGTGGCCAAGATCCATGGCCTGTCCCAGCTCATTTGCTGCTAGTTCCCAGCGGCGCGCAGCGATATAAAGTACCCCTAGTTCATAATGTGGCTCGAATTTTTTGGGCTCCAGCCTTATCGCATTGCGGAAGAATATGATTGCAGGGTTATATATCCCTAGCTCGCGGTACGTCTTCGCCAGTAAAAACGAGTATTCATAGTTGTTTTTTGATTTGTCTATTAGAGGCAATAAATTTTCTAATGCCAGGATGTAATCTCGTTTTGATAGCAGCTTTTCGCTTGTTTCAAGCGCTGATGCTAAATTCTGGCTTCTCTTCACCCTGATATCTTTTGTCAAAAAGCTGCAAGGTTTTTTTCGTTTTTCGTCTTCTGATACCGGTATGTACTGCGGTGTCGACCGCGAAAATACATCCACCAGGGTCTGTGAGTTTGGGGCGTATAATCGTGATGGTTCCCGTCCTTTGATAAATCTTGTCTGTGATCCTGCGGGTAGTATAATACTTTTCCCTGTAGGAATACTCGTTTCCTTGTTATCAGTGTTTTTTGAATAATAGACCCTAGCGTTTCCACGTAAAACGTATACGGCGACTTTGTTGCCTTTTTTATTTTTTCTATGCACGATAATATCGGCGTGTTCGTCACCATCTACCTGAAGCCATTTATCGTTCAGTATACTCCAGTTAGGTTGCTTTTCTTGCAGTTGCCGTGATCGAATGATTCCTTTGCGTAGGTTGATAACACGCCTCCCAGTGTTTGTCTCTGCTAAAGATACCAGGGATCTTGGTAGAATCAGATGCTCGTCGGAGTCTTTGACACCAAATTGAAGTATGCCTTTAACATGGGAACGCAATTTTTCATTCCACCTTAGGTATGCTGGTAGTTTCGAGATAATGTTGATTTTTCGCCCGACGTTGCTATAGCCAATTCCCACTAGTGCTGAAACGGAAAAATCGCCTTCTTTAATTTTTTCGACGGTTTTAGGTTTGACGAGTTTAGGAGTGATGTCGGCGACTTTCTTACCTTCCGGTCGGGCTAGAACTTTAACAAAAAAGTTTATCGATCTAGACTCCAGTCTATTGTAGATAACTGCCGTTACGACTTGCTTGCCAATACCCCATTTTTTTGTTGAAAATGTACACGAAGCTTTGCGGCAAATAGTCCTGTAGTTCCTAACCCAACGATATATTAAATTATCGCCAGACACTTTGGCCTGTAACGTGATGCTATCGCCTTGGAATACAGAGGAATGCAGTTTAGAGTGCATCTTTAATTTTGGCGGAGATTTAGGTTCCGGTTGTTCAGCCTTGCGATCAGTATTGGCCGGTTGTGCCATTAGGCAGCTCGAGCCAATAGTTAAGGCAAACAAAACCTCTGAAAAAATCAGTCTCATTTTTATCCAAATTTAGTTTAAAAATTAAATCTCTAAGTGAACTTATCGGTTATTTTTTGCCGAACTAAAGGTGGAACAAGAGAACTAATATCTCCGCCGTGACTGGTGAGCTCTCGAACAAGGCTTGACGATATATGGCAGTAGCTTTGATTAGCTGGGATAATGATTGTTTCTAAGTCTTCTACCAATTTTTGATTCATAGTGGCTCCAGCTAGCTCGTACGACCAATCATTAGAGTTACGGACGCCGCGAACTAAGACGCTTGCACCTTGGTGCATAGCAAAATTAGCCGTCAATCCGTTATAAGACTCGATAGATACATTCTGCAGACCACTACATATTCCACGAAGCAACTCCATTCGTTCTTCGCAAGTCAAAATAGGTTTTTTGTCAGCACTACTGCCGATAGCGACAATGAGTTTAGGGAAAATCTTTGCAGCTCGTTCTATGATATTTAAATGACCATAGGTAGGAGGATCGAAGCTACCTGCATATAGAGCTGTTGTTTCTTTAGTTAGTGCCACCGCTTATTCCTCATGATTAGTCATCGTTACCACTGCACATCTGCCGTAGCTACGAGTTTTAATTAATTGCCACTTTGACGACTCCTTAACGATACTTTCTATTGTGCGACTCGTCTTCTTGTCAACTTCAACACAAAGAGTCCCCTTCGGGCTTAAAAGCTCGTAATCTAGAGCTAGTATGGTTTTAATCCAATCTAAAGTATCAGTATAAGGCGGATCAGCCCAGATAATATCGAAGGTCTGGCCAGAAAGTGATGACGAATTGCTTAGTAGCTTCGAGACGTCTCTTGAAATGATATGTGGTTTCGCAAGCTCTATTGATTGCTGCTCGGCTCGCCTACTAAATTCGTCGATGTTTTGTTTGAGAGATTTTAGACATTGGGTATCATTTTCGACAAAGACTGCACTTTTAGCTCCTCTGCTTAGAAGCTCGATTCCCATGGACCCAGTGCCAGCAAATAGGTCTAGGACTGTTTTGCCGTCAATTGTACCCTGGAATATATTCCCTACCGCCTCCCTGACGACTGCGCTAGTGGGCCGGGTTTTCCTGCCTTTTGGGGCACTTAGCTTCATTCCTTTCGCTAAACCGGAGCATATCTGCAAATTTATTCCTCCATTTGACCTTGGTATACTTATCAGTTAATTTTTGTCTTGCAAATTGTAGAGTTTCTAATATTTAGACTAGTTCATCCTTAGCCCAGAGGACCTTTATGAATATTCGCCAGATCCAAGAAGCACGAGAGCACTACGGCATAGATCAGTGGGGCGCTGGTTACTTTGGAATTAACGATCAGGGCAATATTGTCTGTCACCCAACCGCTGAAGAGCATTTAGGGATTGAGCTTCCTAAAGTGATTGATGAGTGCACTAAGCAGGGAATTAGTACTCCTTTAATTTTGCGATTTCCTCAGGTTATCGATTCACAGCTAGAGCGTATGCACTCTGCGTTTTCAAGTGCAATAAATGAATATCAATATCAGGCTAAGCATTTAGGTGTTTTCCCGTTTAAAGTAAATCAACGTCGCGAGGTGATTGATCATATTGTTTCCTTCGGTGAACGATACGATTATGGTTTAGAGGTTGGTAGCAAAGCCGAGTTGATAGCTGCTCTTAGCTACAAGATGTCTGATAAGGCCTTATTTGTTTGTAACGGCTTTAAGGACCGAGAGTTTGTCCATATGGCTTTTATCGCTACTGCGATGGGCAAGAATACGGTTTTGGTCATCGAAGGGCCTGATGAGCTTGAGTTGATTTTTGAACTATCTAAAGAGTATAAAGACGTTCCTAATATTGGTATTAGGGCTAAACTTTATAGTAAAGGCTCTGGTAAGTGGGAAAAATCTTCGGGAGAGTCTTCTAAGTTTGGGCTTACCACTATCGAGGTGATCAAATGTTTGGATATGATTGCCAAGGCAGGTCTCACTAATAGACTGTCTATGCTTCATTTTCATATTGGCTCCCAGATCACAGAGATTAAGCGGATAAAAAATGCGATCAAAGAAGCCTCCAGAGTTTACGCAAAAATTATCAAGATGGGCTTTGGCCCTAAACTACTGAATATTGGCGGTGGCGTTGGGGTCGATTACGACGGTAGCAAGACATCTTTCCAGTCTAGTGCTAACTACTCATTGCAGGAGTTTGCTAACGATGTAGTTTATGTTATCGGTGAGGTTTGCA
>JANQHA010000493.1 GCA_028282865.1 Oligoflexales bacterium | reverse complement strand
CTTCCTGGGTTTATCATTTCATCACTTCGGGAACTTAGACATTGTTTGGGAGCAGGACTACTGATAACCGAAGCAAACTCGTCACCAACCTTTATAAACCCTTGCAAGGGAGTTACGACTCACATATGGTACTTAGGTCGTTATGTAAAAGAGTAACTTACGACAAGATAAGAGCAGCTATGTCGCGAACCATTCAAGTCATCATATTCGTAAGCCTAGTCGCAATCATAATCGGCAGGCAATTTTGGTCAACTACAGCTCCGCCTCTTCATGGCAATTTTTTTGAAGGTACCAAAGTTGTACCTGCACTGAGTTTCAATTCATCTAAAGGTGGAAGTGGATCGCTCGCTGATTACAGTGGTAAATGGGTCATCGTTTTCTTTGGCTATATGACTTGCCCCGATGTATGCCCGATCACCTTAGCTTACTTAAACAATGAGTACGGCCAACTGCTTGAAAACCAAGACGCTGCACAAGTAGTTTTCATCTCATTAGACCCAGAGCGCGATAAGCCAGAATTAGTTAATCAGTATTTAGCCAATTTTAATAAGGATTTTGTTGGACTCATCGGAACCCGTGATGTCATTGACAAAATTACTGATAGCATGGGAGCTTTCTATGATATTCATCCCATAGACTCAGCTCTGAAATACGCAGTCGATCACACGAGCGATATATTTCTTATCAATCCTGCCGGTGAATTAGCGGCAGTCTATAGAGGTCCCCACAAAAAAGGGGTCATTACCGAAGATCTCAGGACACTCATATTGAGAGGACATTCATGAAAGTCTTTAAAAAAATTATTCTCGTAACAGCTCTAATATTAGCTAATGCCAATCTAGCGCAAGTTTTTGCAAAATCAAGAACCATTGAAGTTACCGATGCTTGGATTCGTTATAAGCCTGCAGGAATTCGCATGACAGGCGCATTTATGAACATACGCAATAAATCAAATCAGGATGATAGCCTTATATCCGCTTCTAGCAAAATAGCAGCAGTGGAGATTCATCAAACCAAAATGAATAACGGGATCATGAGCATGGATCGGGTCGACGAGATCGCTGTCTCAAAAGGAAAAACCGCCCAGTTAAAGCCTGGAAGCTACCACATCATGCTTATCGGCATTAAGAAAGACTTAAAACTCGGTGATAAAGTTGACCTAACTTTAAAATTCAAAAAGTCTGGAAGTATGAAGGTCAGCGTACCGGTTATTAAGAAATAGATACCTCATAGAGTGGCAGCCAACCTGGGCTTAAAGTAGGCATCTTCGCTATTTTACTAAATTATTTTGTTCACACTTGCGTTGATAAGTTATCGCTGTTAGTAGGCCGACACTAACGGAACACCCCCCCAAGAAAGAGTTTTGCATTGCTGTATCAAAGAATGTCGAGAGCTTTTCTATCAAGTCCATAAACCCGGCCGCAATCAGCGGGGTTTCGTACTCATTGGTGGATAAGTGTCTTTAGGCTAACGGGTATAAAGCGTGTACCTATCGGAGTCGGCAAAAAAACATTTTATAAGCTTTGTAAAAAACCTTAGCCTATTTAATAAGTCCGAGCCCAGTTCGGACTATATTAACAATGACCTTCTCCGTAAGAAGACCAGCACGAGATACCTTAACAACGCTATTCCTTAAAACACTAGTATACGGTAGAGATCCGGCTTTGTAGCCTAAACTTTCTAATTCGTTTTTATCTTTCTCTATATCAATTTTTCTCACCCGTATGTCTGGCGGGTTCTTAGAATCTATAATAGTTCCCGGCTTACTAGCAAAAGTTATAGCATTAGAAGTATGAGGTTTACAGAGGCCACACCACTGTGCATAGAACACCACTACAAATGTAGCGTTTGGTGATGTCGCCATCTCGAGCTTAAGGCTGGCTGCAGACAAATATTTGACTTTGCCAGAAGGATCTACTCCGATCTTCTTAGATATAGTGGGAATATCATCATAGGCATCCTCATTAAGAAAAGCGGTTTCACTCCCTTCCTCGTTACTTCTAAATAGAATCACCGAAGGAATCTTCGATTTAAAAAAAGTATCGACCACGTATTTTCTAAAGTCGGAGTCATGAATTTCGGTTAGGTCTAGCCGAACAAACCTAAAGGCATTGTTGCCAGCATTATTTTTCGCCATACTAGCGAAGCCCTTATAAAAATCTTTAGTATCCTGCTGTTTGGCGGACTCATAACCAAAAACCAGCACCTGTTTCTCATGTTTGGGGGTATTTACTATATTTTGAAATTCGGAATAATTAATACCAGCAAAGTCATCTTTCGGCTTAGTCGTACCTTCACCTTTGAGCTCAC
>JANQHA010000045.1 GCA_028282865.1 Oligoflexales bacterium | reverse complement strand
TGTAGCGCAAGAAGCGAACAAATGGCTTAATGAGATGAAAATAAGTCTCTTTGATGAAAAATTTCCTTCCTGGTACAGAATGACGATGCTGATGATTCTTTGAATGATCACTGACATTCCTATGAATATTATTATGTAGCTGAGATTTTTGATTAGATACGAACTATTATAAAATGGAATTATTATTGGCAGTAGTTGGGATGCAACGACGGTGAAGATAATTGGGATCGAGTAGATTTTAAAGTAATATATAACCGGTCTAGCTTCTTGGGAGAGTCGTCGGGAAAATGTTGAGAATATAGCCTGGGAGAAAGGTAGAATTATCTTGTTCATGCATTGAAAATAGAAGCTATACTGGCCTAGGGTTTTTAGCCCTAGAAAAATTTCTATTAAGTAATTGATGGCCGAGTGAGTTAGTTGCTGTATTGTGTTCTGGATCCCGATTGACGAGGCAACTTTGTAGTAAGACTTGTTGACTCTAGTTATGCTTCTGATGCTTATGAACTCTTTTAGAAAGATGAATGAAGCTATTAATACAAATAGGCTGGCAGCGGTTCTAAATATTAAGAAATCCTTCAAACCTGCATCAAATACTAAGAATACCGTAGCCGCTGTCGCGGGTGGGACGCACTGGATGACGGCCCCATGAAATATAAATAGTTTTAGATCTCCCCTGATAGAAGTTAAGCCATAGGCTATACGACTGATTGCCAACTGCATCGCGTGAACTAATATAAATACTGCGGCTAGCCAAGGATCAATATTTAGCCGGTGATACGGGAAGCTAAGATAGGTAGCTGATGCTATCAGCGATAAGATAAAGGTAGAAGCGAGTAGTTGGCTTACTATACTCTTTACAGCTCTGGGCCCAAATTCTTCGTGTATCTTAGGCAGAGATTCTTGAGAGTTTAACGTCGCGGCACCACCGATCATCTGTGAAGTGATCATAAGCCATATAAATGAACCATACTCGGCGGCAGTTAAAAAGTGAGTTGTGGCAAAAAAAGCTAGGGCCAAGAGCCCCATCGCTAGATAGGATATAAAATTTTTTGCTATAAAAGTGTGTCTGTATTTCTCGGTCATGGGTTAATGAGCCAAAGCTAAGTAATAAAAATTAAATGCTAATTATTATTTTAATTTACTTTTAATAAATTGTATATTTTTCGATAGGGTTTCTAAGTAGTCTCGTTTTGAAAGTTCGAAATGATCCGCTTGAATATCTCAAGATAGATTCACACAGTTGACAGCCTTTACCTTAACGCCACTTATTACGCGAATTTTGGCTGGTTTTTCTACTTTCTAAATACTTATAAAAAATGGAAATAGAAAATTGTTCTTTCTTTGTTAAAGATAGAAAATAATAGAGTTTTTAGTGAGATAAGTTTTTCTGTTTAAGTTTGCAAAGTGCTAATTTTTTTGGCGTAAATTCCGATGTATACATCAAATAGCGCAAACACCAAGGCAAAATTTGATGGATGGAAGAAGTAAAATTTACAGGGATGTTTTGGCATTTGCAGTTGTCGGTGGTTTAGTCGGCTACTTTTTCTTTTATTTTTCGACCAAATGGCATTTGGTTGAGACTGAAGTTCTTGTTAACAACGAGTCCGGCAGCCTCGACAGTATTAATCCAGTTGCGTCACTTATCGGTGGTGATAAGAGGCGTAGGAAAATGTACGATAGCCTGAAAATCCTACACTCTCAGTATACGATAGAGAAAATTTCAGAAGAAATTCTTTCAAATAAATCGACTTATCGTCAGACATTACGCTTTATGGGTAAAAAACTATGCCGGCTATCAGGTGCAACACCAGAGCAAGTTAGGTCTTGCGTTGCATATTTCTTTGAAAAATTCCTAAAATCCGGGATAGATTTCAATGCCAATGTTATTAAGCTGAAGTTAGAGACGCCTTTCCCAGAAGAAGGGCAGGCCATACTTTACCAAGTTTTAGCGGCGTGGTCTCGGTCTAACGAAGAAGTCGCCATTAGTCAAAAGAGAAACTCCCTTCAAACCTTGCGTCTAGGAATGGAGGAAGCAATAAATACCCAAAAGGATGCAAAGCGTCGACTTGAAAAGTTTCTTAAGGAAAACCCGAAGATTGCATCAGATAAAGTTGTTGACGAGATGTTTGAGCGGGCTTCCAAAATAGACGGAACCATTATGGAGTTAAAGGCAAAGAAGGATTCTCTTGCCGATACATTTGGTGATATCGAAGCTGATTACATTCAACGGAAGTACTCTGGCAATACCTTAAGTCCTAGAAGAAAGCAAGAGATTCAAATGTTGAACGAGGACCTGTTTAAAAAGAATCTTACAGTCCTTCCAGAAGTTCAAGCAGAAAAAAAGCGCATCTCAAGCTTGTTGGAGAAACTACAAAGTCGCAGAGGTAATATTCAGGGCGAGCTTGATGATCTACCGCCAAAAATTGCAGAGTTTTATATGCTCAAGTTTGAGTTTGAGGCTAGTATGAAGGTTTTAGTCTCTTATAAGGAAGGGTTGTTTCATCTTGATTTGTCTCTCGCGTCCAGCTCGTCTAATATTTTCGTGATAACTCCCCCAAAGTATAAAGGCGAGCCCTATCATCCAAAACTATTAGTCTGTATATCTATTGGTTCAATACTATCTTTGATGCTTTTTGCTCTGTTTACCTATATTTATATCGGATCCAAGAACTTCTTTGTACCGGGCAAACTGGATAAAATACGCACTATAGCGCGTATTCCTAAAATCAGTAATTTTCGTCCAGGTCGCCGTCAAAGTCACCCTTGGAACAACCTTTTAGAAGCAAAGAATTTGATACTCTTTAACGGGACGCTGCCCAGGTTTGAACGCTCTATAAAAATGCTAGAGTTGATCGGCACGAGTCCTAATAAGATTATTACGGTTACCGGTATAGAAGCTAATATTGGAAAGTCATTTTGTAGTCTTGGCGTCGCCTGGGCCTGCTTTTCGCGCTTAGGATCCAAGGTGTTGTTGGTTGATTTTGATACCCGAAGGTCTGGGCCTAGGTTTCTAAAAGATCAAAATCCCAGAATTCGATCATATGATAAATCACCATTCATAGGAGATTTGTTCAATGTGCAGCTACCATATACGTCTGAGAGCACCATGGATGTATTGGTTTTGCCAGAAAACTTTACGAGTAGTTATTCTACCGCCAGCTTTCTAAAGTTTATTGAAAAGTACGCTAAGGATAAATACAACTACATTGTGATCGATACGCCGCCGTTTAAATATTTTGGTGACTCTTTCGATCTGATCCAAAAAAGCGACTACACTATTCTAGTTTCCAGTGCTTACCGAACGACCGTCGATTCCATGACGCAGGTGTTAGATGAGTTAGATATTTTGGGAATCTCGCACGAAAAAATATTTAATATATTTAACTATGACAATACCGAACTTAAGTTCGAAAAAGGATATCAGTACTATCAGAATAGCAATATTCAGTCGGGCAATTTAATTGCCAAGAAGAAAGTAGGATGACATGAGTCGTAGTGTAAAAAAATTGGTTTTTATCTGTATTTATTCTTTGCTTCATTCTCAGTTAGTCTGTGGTCAGAATAACAAATACATGCCCGGTAGTTATTATCTTATTAGAGATGATTCAGACGAAAAGCTTATTAAGGTAAGAATGCTCGGTGAGTTTGATAAACCGGGGGTCTACCTAGTTTCTCGAAAAAGTAAAGTTATCGATGTTCTTGCCTATGCAGGAGGATTGACGAAGGACTCTAATGGTGAGATTACTATGTCTCGAGGCAAGTCTAATAGGTTTACTGAAAGCTTTCAGCTAGAGTCATCTTTAAACAAAAGGGTTACCGAGGGTGATCTGCTATATGCAAAAAAATCTTGGAAAGCCCATGCGCCTGTCTACTTGCAAATTCTCACGACGGTACTTTCGTTGGCGACCTTTGCAGTCGTAGTTTCCAGTCAGAAGTAATAGCTAGTCCAATACAAAGTTAAAAGTGTGTAAGTAGCGAAAAATTTACTCAACTTTACTCACTCTTCGTTTGTTAAGCTGCAGAATTATTTTCTTTTATATCAACAAGTTACGCTGGCGTGTTTCCAGTATCTAATGTTTTATCCATTAATTCCGATAGTTACATTGGGTCACCTTAAATAGGTATGGAAATGAGTCAAGTTTTTCTCAAAAACTTAGTAGCCGGTTTGGTTATATTTTTCGCATCTCTGATAGACCTTGTTGGGCAGTCTGAAGCTAAGGTCTATAAGATAGAGCCTAAGACCTATCGTTTTCCGCAATCTGTGAGAATATCTGTCAAAGAAACTAACCCATCACAGGATAATGTATGTAAGAAGATTGTCAAAAGCATTGGCTTTCACCTTGGGTCTTGGGGGAGGTATAAAGTAAAGAAAAAGGGTGGGGCACTAAACAGAATTAATATTTACTGTAAACCTGATGGAAATATAAGACTCATATTTGGTGCATTCGCTAAGATTAATGCGAATTCTAAACCTAAACTGCTAGTTTTTTCTGATGTCTCTCAATTATTCGACCCAAAGACTGAGTCGGTTAAAGTCTTTACTTTGGGCCTATTAAAGCTTTTAGTTGGTAAACTCCCTTGGAGTGGTGAGGTCAATCGTATTAGAAATATAGATACAACGTCTCCGAAGTTTAAGTCGTCTAAACTCGGAGTTGATAAAGTTTTTGGGGAATCTGGTAATAATGATGTCCATGTGATTGCCGACACTTCTACCGGGTATATTACTCACGACGTTCCTGATGTCTGCCTAGCTGTCGAGTTTGGCGTTCTTCAGGTGAATAGAAGCTACAAGAAGATAGGTGAAGGTGTCTTTACTAAAGTCGGCTCTTTTGAGAGTAAGATTGAAGGTTATATTAATAAAGACAGTTACCAAAACCTGCCTATTTACTACAAATTCTTTTCGGCAAAAAAACATCAAGTTAAGATTCAAAATATCATTACCCAATGTCGCGCTAAGGCTGCAGAGGATAAGAGCCTCAAGAACTTACCTATTAAAAAGCTTGGAGGTGATCAGTATGAACTCGTCGAGTTGCAGAGTGTGAAGCAGCGCGGTGGGGCGATGTACTTCACTTATGAGGCCGATAACAACGTTAAGCTTCCGGGTGGCAATGCCTACTATGCTCAGAACGAACTTGATATCGGTCGCTATATATCAATGGACATGAAAATACTACGCCACCTTCAAACCAAGATTTGGGAGGTCCCGGCTGGCTACGATAAGCTTGATGCAGCTTTTACCTTGGGGGAAGGTTTTATCAATAGTCGGTTTGAGTTTGATAACTTTAACCTTCAGTTTGGAGCTGGGGTTTTTATCAGTAAGATCAATACACCTTATCGCACTAAAGATGCCGAGCCGACTTATTTTCAAAGCACTCAAAAGACGCGCGCTGCATTCTTATTTAAGTGGCATACTTACGGAGAGAGTTTCTGGACAGATGTCCGAGCAAGTT
>JANQHA010000451.1 GCA_028282865.1 Oligoflexales bacterium | reverse complement strand
CTATCAAACTACCGGCAACCCAATCTAACGCGAAACTTTCTTGTGCTAGCGCACGCCGGTTTTTTTGATGGCAGGGCTCTTGGGCTCTGGAAGGGTTATAGTACATTGCCATTTGTCGGGGAACCTACGGCAAAGAACGATCCATTCTTTCTATCACCAGATGATGACTACACTGCGCCAACCCCTGAGCAAGACCTAACAGACTTTTACTACGATCACAGCGACCCGTCGGTGCAAGCATTCTTTCGAGAAAAGGAATTCTGGGATAAGACTATTCCTATTTTGTCATCCGAACGATTGGTCACGATTGTCGAGAATGAGACCTCGGTAGATTCAGGAAGACGGATCATGCCTTTTCGGGCGGCATTTTCTAATATCACTTCGGCGGTGCAAGAATACCGGGCTCAGCTTTCAAAAAATAAAAACTTCCCTGTAACAATTGGTTCACTATGGATCGACAATAATTTTGGACTCAAAAGTTTGGACTCCATTAAGAAGCTGATGATTCTAAATTCAAAGCATCGGCTACAAGTCAGCTGCGTTGCTATCGAATCAGAGACCCAACCCTATATGCCAGAGGAGCGTAAATGCCCGGAGGTTTATGGTAGGTGATAAAAACACTCTACATCGTAGCAACCTCCCTAGTCTTAGGCTTTACAAACCTATCGTGCAAGCCTAGGGCGTCGGGCCTTCAAACGGTCAGTCACAAGAGTGGATACTGCGCTTCAGGCCTTAACCCCGGAGTAGCCTTCGTCGAAGACAGCCCTTGGTCGACACAGATTAAAATCAGCGGATGGTCTGACCAACAAACCTATCAGCGAGCAGTCTCCGCGCTAGCCACTAAAAATGTTAATCTCAAAGAACCCTCTGGGCCAGTGATCATAGCAGAGGCCTACCCAATTGATGCTGGAACTAAAATCAACTCATCATCTGATCTCCGGTGGCTTGCAGTATACGCTAATGAAAAGCTTCATATCGGAATGGTTTCGCGCAGTCAAAACAAATACGTTCAAAACTATCACGTCATACCTAACATCGTAGTTCAGAAAATCATCGTAGAACAGCATAACGAGTCAATGATCGCTTTTACAGGGACAGAGTGGAACGAAGCGGTTACCCTCAACCTCTCTGAAAGG
Source organism: Oligoflexales bacterium (assembly GCA_028282865.1). GTDB lineage: Bacteria > Bdellovibrionota_B > Oligoflexia > Oligoflexales > CACXFL01 > JANQHA01. Next base: position 2,811 of record JANQHA010000451.1, on the reverse strand, counting down.
CTTAAAAATGCCTCTGAAATCCTGAGTAGACGTAACAAATTTATCGACAAGCAAAGGCAGTACAAAACCTTTGCAATAGATACAGACAATCAAATCTATCCTAATAGATCGAACCTTCATGAGATGGCCTTTGTCAGCGAAAAGTTACCTTCCCACGTCAGCGAAGCACTTAGTAAAGGCACCTATGCTCCCTACGTTAGAAACCACCACTTAACATTTGCCGACCTAAATAATGGAGGGTTTACTCAGCTAAATAGTGCGATGTCTAAAGACACTACCAACAGATTTAATCGAGGATTTCGGAGGTCTCCAAGCTTGTCGGCAGGCATGCTACCAGCTTACATTGGGACAAATATTTCAGCTGCCAATGCATACCCGGCAATTAAACCAGGACTAAATAGCATGCTGATTGCAAAGTACGGCTGCACAACCCTCGAAGTATCAAAGCGCACCAAAGGCTGCTCTAGGTCGATATCTTACATATCAGAGAAGGATCAAAGCGAGAGAACTATCTGGGGCGAGATACTAGACGATGGTAGTTACAATGCAAGTATTGACGCCAACCAACATATCAAGCACCTGAGCTACAGCTCTGATATGAACCCCAAAGTAGCTTTTGCCGATGGTGCGGGAGTACACATCCTAACCAAAACAGCGACTGGATCATTTGCTAGAGCTAAGTCCTTTCTCACAAAGCGCCAAATTAAATCAATTAGGTTTCTCAGTCCTTCTTCAAAGAAGACAAATAGCGACGCTCTTATCATCAAAGTAGTCATTGGAGATCGGGTTATTACCAAGCTGATCAGAATGAAGCATATCTTTGGTGCAATGGAGCTTGGTAGTCACCCGGTTGCCGCAAATGCAGAGAAAGAATGGCGCTTTGAGTACTTCGACAACTTACTAAACCTAGATATCCACAAGGACGGTCAGAGTCTTATAGAGCAAAAAAAGGTCCGTACCAAAGAGTTCTGGAACTCAAGACCTCGTGAGCCGCAATTCGACAAAGCAGCAGTTTATGCCGTAAGGTTTGACCCGCACTGCCGAAGTGTCGTGTCAGGAGGCAGCGATGGATCGTTATATAGGTGGGATATTCTAACTGCCGGTTATGCTGCGCGCAGCGGTCAAGACAAAGCGACCCAACCTATTGCAATTGGCGGAAAAGCACATAACGGGCGCATCTTTAAGTTAGACTTTTCTAGAAATAAGCGCTACCTACTATCAGCATCTAGAGACAACACGGTCAAAATTTGGTCCGTCGATTTAACCGATATAAACTCAAATAGTCTAAGCTACCAACTACCTACGGAGCAACATCAACCACAGAAAGAAGATTTTTCGAAATCTCTATCAGAGCAGCTATCTAAATTTCAAAGCGGCAGCTCTGTGGAAGAAGATGACGAACCTGTAGAAGCTAAGAAACCGACCAACGATGACCAAGCAGCTGCAGGCGGAAGTAGTAGCAGCAATCTCAAACCTATCCGTACTGGCCCAGGCCTTACTGCGGCAGGATTTTTCGAAGGCAACGGCAGCGACCTGGCCCCAAGTGTTCTCATGGCATGGAAAAACAGAAATCCTGAAATTTTAAACTACGCTGGAGAGATTGTCGAAGAAAAGTTGATGCCAGAATCGGTTTGGCGGTATGTACATCCGCTCGATTCATCTGGAAATCCGGTTAAAATGAGTAGTCCCGAGACAAGCCCCATGATGAGAAACTCAAACGGCAGCATTATTGACTTTCACAATTTCAACTACGACCCAGATGACTTCTTTGCTAACGAAAAAAGAGGAATGATCGCTAGCATCTCAGACTCTGGAGATTTGGTTGAAACTAAAGTCGGCTCTAACTCGTTTCACGCGAGTGAAGGTGGCTTCGCTAGGTCAGCTATCACCATCACTTCGAGAAACCATTTTATATTCACAGGAAAAGTAGACGGAACAATCGAACGGGTGTTCGCCGAGCTAACTCATAGTAAGAGTGGTCGAACTACCGTAAACAATCAAGTCAGCAAATGGCGACACTACGGTCCTGTCATGGGGCTCAACACACGGGCTGCGTTAACCGCTGATAAAGTGCCGACTAAAGAAGATATGGACTCACTAGTAAGTGCCGGAGTAGATGGAACATTGCGGGTTCATTTTGGCAACCTGAGTGATGATAAAATTAAAGATCCGACGACAAAGCTGCTAAGATCTATTTATTTTTCAAAATACAGTTTAAGCAGCCTGGATGTCTCAGCAGACCACGATTATGCAGTAACCGGTACTATCGAAGGGAAGGTTTTACTTTGGTTCATCGGCGAAACGATTAACTTGGATGAATCACTAGGGCTATAAAAATAGGATAAGAAATGCACTACTTAATACTAATTATTTTTATATTTCTGGGGGCTTGCAAGACCCTGCCAAGCGGTGATAGCAAACTGAGGCTAACCGGAGGCAGGGAAGTCGCGAAAAAGGACTACCCATCGGTCGCTGCTATCGTCTTAGAGCAGCCTATGACCAAGCGTTACCGACTGCATTGCACCATTTCAAGAATCGGCCCTTATACTTTCCTAACCTCAGCTAGATGCATCTACAACGTCAATACCAAAAATACCTTACCATTCTTCCAGCAAGGAAGTGTCATGACCATCTACTATGGTAAATCTTTTCCACAAGATACCAACATCTCTACCGGTGATGATGGATTATCCGAAACCCCTAGCGGGGCTTTCCTAACTGGAGAAAATTCTGCCCACTCAGCTCTACTACCAAACGGCCAAGCTATGACTAGGGAGCAGTTTGACCAGATCAATGCAGTAGCCAGAGAAG
>JANQHA010000412.1 GCA_028282865.1 Oligoflexales bacterium | reverse complement strand
TAATAGGCCTGTTAAGGTACTCTATGAAACGACCCGATGGTCTTAGAGAGGTTGCTAATGGAGGTTAGGATGCAGTTAAATTCGGCTTTAGAGACTCAGATTTCGGAGTTTTTCGGTGAGAAGAAGTTGCTTGATCACCGATCTATATTTATTTTTGAGGGAATCGATGCCAATGTCGCTAAACGAGTGATTGGTGGACTAATGACCTTAGAGCAGGCTGATCCTGGTAAGCCGATCACCATTTATCAAAACAGCCCTGGTGGTGAAGTTAACAGCGGTTTTGCTATTTATGACACCATCCGTTTTATTAGTTCTGAAGTGACTATAGTCAATACAGGACTTTGCGCTAGTATCGCCACGATTATCAACATCGCCGCAAAAAAAGAAAACCGGTTGTCGATGCCAAACGCCCGTTTTCTTATTCACCAGCCGTTGATCGGTGGTCAGATTCGTGCGGTTGCGGCAGATATTGAAATTCACGCTAATGAGATCTTGAAGACTCGTGAGCGTATCAATAAGATGCTTGCTGAGGAGTGTGGTCAGCCGCTTGATCGTGTAGAAAAAGACACTATGCGCGATTACTGGATGAATGCTGGGGAAGCACTTGAGTACGGGCTTATTTCTAGAATTGTAGATAATATTGGTGAAGTTAAGTCATAAACCGTCAGCAAAACGGTTTGTTTTAAAAGTTCTTAAGCCTTATTGGTTTAGTTGTATTACTGCGACTATTGCTGCAATCTCGCTTGGTGGGGTGTCATCGGTAGTCGCTGCTTTGGTTGGCCCGCTTCTTTATGTGTTGATGACCAACCACGCTGATCAACAACTCTTCTTAGTTTCAGATCTCATCGGTGAGCGACTTGCGACTTTGTTTGCGGTTTTCGGTATCAGCGCGTTTTCTCGCGAAGAGTTGATTTATTATTTACCTTTTGCCCTGCTGGTTGCAGCTATTTTGAAGGCTTCTTTGAGTACATTTCAATGGTTTATGTGGGAACGAAATGCTGAAAAGGTGTCGCGTGATTTAAGAGCGAATATGGTTCAGGCGTATTTAGCTATGGATCCTACCATACGCCTGTCAAATGATAGCTGTGATAAACAGCTTTCAAGCACTCTGAGCACGGATATTCGTTACCTAAGAGAGTATATCGTTCGCTTTTACGGTGGGCTTCCAAGAGAAGGGCTGCAAACTTTATTTTTGATGATCACATTGTACCTGCTCTCTGCAAAATTGTTTCTAATCTTTCTTTTTGGGGTCGCTCCAGCAGTTTTATTAGTTTCGAGGTTGGGTAAGAAGTTGCGGCGTCGATCTGGGAAAGCTCTAAAAGACTATTCGGAACTAACTGAATGGTTACAGCAGCGACTTCTTGGAATCGAAACTATTAAACACTACCAAAGTGAGCATTTAGAGTTTAATAAAATGCGCCTGTTAAACCAAAGTATGTTTGGTCGTTTTCTTCGAGCAGCTCGGGTGAAGGCTAGGACGGCACCTCTTATTGAGTCTGTTTCTATGTTTGCATTTGCGTTGGTCCTTATTATCTCTTTTTACGAGGTGCGCCAGGGTCGAACCACCGGTGCGGTTCAGCTGTCTTTTTTTGCAACGCTCGCTTTGCTATCTCAGGCAGCTGGTAAGCTTGGTAAGTATTTTAATTCGAATCGAGAGACAGCAGCGGCGCTTGCGCGTGTTGACGAGGTTTACAGTTTTTTCCGTAAACACGAGAGGCATCAACCCATGGACGAAGAGAGAACACTCGATCCTAAGCAAGGCGTATGCTTTGAAAAGGTCTCTCTTCGTTATCCTTTGGCATCAAATGATGCGCTAAAAAATCTAAGCTATCACTTTAAACCAGGAAAGTTCTACTGTATCTGCGGCGCGAGCGGCGCGGGCAAGTCTAGCATGTTTAACCTGCTTTTGGGTTTAGTTAGTCCCAGTGTCGGGAAGGTCAAAGTAGCTGGCGGAGATGCCTTGTTTCAATCGAATAGCCTGGGTTACCTTCCGCAATCTCCTAAACTATTGTCCGCAACCTTGCTTGAAAATATATGTTACCCAGTCTGGCCCGGAAACAAAGAGCGTACTCATCAAGCAGCAAGTAAGGTTGGATTAACTCAGTTTGTTGAAGAGGTTGGTTTGGATGCGGATCTTGGAGACGATGGTCGTGGGCTTTCAGGGGGACAAATCCAACGGTTGCACCTTGCGCGACTTTATTATCACAACTACCCCATCTTGGTGGTTGATGAAGGAACCTCATCATTAGACCCCGAGAATGAGCAGTTGGTCTTTAAATTCCTAAAAGCGAGAGCTGCCGAAGGTGCAGTAGTGATAAATATTGCCCATCGACCTGCGACTTTTGAGGTTTCAGACGAAATTTTGCTATTAAAAAATGGCGAACTGATTGAATCAGGTGAAAAAGAGCAGGTGATGTCCTCACCTGCTTTCAAAGA
>JANQHA010000230.1 GCA_028282865.1 Oligoflexales bacterium | reverse complement strand
GCAAACCGTCATTGTCGGGGTCCATCAACCAAAAAGGTGCAAAGCCACTGGCGTATGCTTGGTTGTTAAACCAGCCATTCCACATCTGATCAATATCAGAGTCCGATTGGGTTTGAGCTTTGAGAGCAGTTTTAAAATTCACCGAGTCCCGTTGCCATGCTCTAGTAAAATCCGTCAGAGAAAAGCGGTATAAAGCTATTTCAGCGGCTGATCTAACTTTTGATAATAAAAAACGCTCAAGCCGGATCTTTTCATCTTCAGAATCAAACGGCTCATTAAGCCGCTGATACAAGCTTGGAATAGAACCAAAGGAGTCAGATTGATTTAAATAGCCCTCTGTCCATTCATGATAACGGCTAAGTCGACTGTAAACTGTATAAAACTTTCGATAAACAGCACTACTTAATATCGACGATAACCAATCGATATAGTAACGCTGGCCTTGGGCACGGCCAAGCCAGGATAAATAATGCTGAGAATACTTCGAAACAAACCATTCGAATAATCGAGTATCAGATCCCCTTTCTAATAAAGTTGCTAGCTCACTATCCAGCGTTACCTCTAGATTCCGGTAGATCGATTCGTCGGGCAAGTCAGGTATCAGAAGTTGATGGTCCGCAAATGTTACTGAAGAAACTATAACGCTAAACTGATTCACCGGAAATATCTGGTTATTAAGAGTCGCTTGGAGGCTATCATAAGCGAGGCGAGCAATATTAAAGACCTTATCAGCTAAATCGGGATCCACCCCATCGGTTCCAATAAACTGAAATACGGCAGGAGTGCGCTTGCCAGATTCGCTGTGACACCACTTGTAAGTCAATTTATTGCCAATATCTCGATCTATCGATGGAAAAAAAACTGAACCAGTGCTATCCAGCTCAACGTCACCTTTAACCACCGAGATACGCAGCCACCACATCGGTTTTAGCAAAGTACTGTCAAGCTGCCTTCGATCGATACGCCATTCTAGGGAGTTATTTCCTGCTTTCCAGCCAGCAAAGCTGCTTGCGTCAAACCATTTTCCAAATCGATATTCTGATATGCCACTACTATTTAACTTGAATATTCTATTTTGCGCCCACTGAGGTTGGTCTTTCTCATTTGTTTGATAACGACCAAACTCAATAAATAGCTCCCGATCGGAAAGGGCTTGGGGCCCATCCCATTTGATGTAACCGGAAACAGATTCCGATACATCACCGAAGGAAATAGCAGCGGTAGCTCCAATAATATCAAACTCGCCTCTCGAATCTCCTTTAGAATCCTCGACTACCATCGGAATTCCTTCCCATTCAGCTATCTGGCCATCCATGACAAACGACTCATCCATGGTGAGCAGCGAAGGGGTCTTTCCAGGCAGTGAGCAATCGTTGACATCCAGCTTAGTTTTAGGGGACAGAAGAAACCCGACACTGGTGTTGTAATCTCTAGTCTTTTTCTTAGCGGGCTCCTCAGCGCCAGGCTCTGAGGCTATGGGCTTAGGAGTTTTTTTGGGGGTCTGCCCAGCATTGCTACAGCTTACCAACAGCAAGCAAAATATTAAAATTGATGAAAAAAATTTCATAAATACTCCTGCGGGTCGTTGTCATAATGTGAAACCGAAGAACCCCAAAGAACTACTTAATAGTAAGGCTATTATTATTATGACACGGGTTTATCGAAACGGTCTATTCATGGTAGCATTAAGGCTTGCAATCAAGCATATTAGTCAAGTGATAGTTCACCATATTTTATGACCTTTTTTAGCATATTGGTGAAAACTTTAAATGAGGAATAACCTATGAAAAAGTACAGTAGCGTTCGGGTGCAAGGTGACCGCACTCCTGTAATAGTTGATGGGGCGCGCAGTGCATTTGTCAAATCCTTCGGAGTTTTTCAAAGTTGCGACACCTTAGAGTTATACTCTCGGGTCGTTGATGGCTTGATTCGGAAAACTGACTTAGATCCAAATGAACTAGACGAGCTAAGCTGCGGGGTTGTCATACCCCAGACCAAAAATACCAATATTGCTCGTGATGCAATTATAAATCTTGGGCTACCTCCACATATTCACGGCTATACCTTAAACCGGGCATGCACCAGCAGCCTTCATACTGTAGCAGACGCAGTTAAGTCAGTTTCCTACGGCCAACACCAAGTCATTTTGGCTGGAGGGGTAGAGTGCTTAAGTGATGTACCAATAACCTATTCCAATGCAGCGAGAAAGTTCCTGCTCAACTTGTCGAAAGCTCGCACTGCTAGCGCTAAGGTTAAAGCTGTATCTAAGTTTTCCCCAAAAGATTGGCTGCCGTCACCGCCGTCTCTTTCCGAACCGTTAACAGGCTTCACTATGGGCGAGCACGCAGAGATGATGGCTAAAATTAATAATATTAGTCGAGAGGAGCAAGACCAGTTCGCCTTGAAGTCACATCGCAACGCTGCGGCCGCTCAAAGCTCGCAAAAATTTGATGATGAAATTGTCACAATATGGACACCACCGCGCTACAAGGACCATATTGAAAGTGACAACATGGTACGATCAGACACCAGTATAGAATCACTGGCGAAGCTAAGATCAGTATTTGATCG
>JANQHA010000227.1 GCA_028282865.1 Oligoflexales bacterium | reverse complement strand
TATCTTTCTATTCTAGAAAGCATCTTATTGATCTGGTGTTGAAAGTAATCATCATCTCGGGTCGCTACCGGCTGATTAAACATTGTCGCATTTTCTTTGAACACACTCCTTTTAACTGTATCGGTAACCATAAACTCTTTTTTCTGAGTGAACTTATTCTTGATCCATCCTTGAGTAGTCGGTTCTGTCAGCTTATGGTCGCCTTTTTGAGCCTCTATGGTTGCCAGTCTCGAATAACGCCTCCAGGCGGGAGCGTAACTATTATACTCGCGGTGCCAAATCACACCAGGTGTATGTGGTGTAGAAGGGCTGGTAGCAGCATCAAATCCGATGACTGGTGGTTTGTCTATATATAATATGTCAAACATCATTTGGTTTTTAGAAAGTCTGCCGGCAGTCCGGTGGACCAGAGGGTAACTCTTATCTGGCCACTGCGCACCGGCATGAGAAAAGTCTCGACCAGTAAAGTAGCTTACATATTTTAGGCGTTTAGTGAGAGGGCGTGTTAAAGCAAAGTTTCGCACTGATTGGCTCAGGTGATAGGTTAAAGAATTTCCTGCTTTCGGTATAGGATCACTGCCTCGGACCGTCCCTCGTGTTTGTCCCTTAGCGAATGATGGGTTTTTACCCCCTTTTGTACTCTCTGATACTGCCGCACTAAACTCTTCGTAGCCATCTTCAAACGTAGGGATGAAAGTAGATTTTCCGTAGACACTTAAGGGGATCAAATAATTTTCGGCAGTTCTAGCAAAATGCTCCACAGAATTATTTTGAGCCTTGCTTAAATCGGAAAAGCCAGCTAACGGGTCACCAGGATCTGAGCCATCTTTTCTCTTACGTTTAGGTCCAGACCAACCTATATCTCTACCTCCGAAAAATTCACCCCAATTTTTCTCAGAAATGAAATATCCTAAATGTTTTTTTTTGTCGGAAATTCTATGGGTCAGGTAAAAATTAATGGCTTTGTTTTGAAGCTCACCTATTTTGTCAATAAATCTTACTCTGTTTTTTTTGAATGCTTCCCCACCGACTAGTGTTCCGAGCATCTTAAGGATGCTCTCAGGGTGACCTTCTTCTTCTATTTTAGCCTTAAAAAAACGACCCTTTTCCCTTAGTGAGTTGAGACGGCTTCGGTCTTTGGTTCCGTGACCCCAAGGGACTGAGTTTCCTAGAAATAAAAGTTCTGTAGTAACCATACGCTGCCAAACATAAAGGTTAAATTCGTTCGAGTGGTAGTCTTCGGCTAGTAAGGGGTCACCGTTGACAAATTTTGAGTTTGGCAGGACAACCTGCAAGTAATTGTTCATCAGGGATCGCGATGATCTAGAAGCTACGTTCCAAATTAACTTGGCTTCGGGGGAGTTTTGGTAAAGCTTATCAAGCCTTTCCCGACAATGGTCTTTTCTCAGAACTAAATGATCTCTCATGAGAATACAGTTATTTACGGTCCTTAGGTAATCATCTACTTGATCGTTCATACGGAAGTTAGTTAACTCCATCTTAAGCGCGAAGATATCGTCTTCTAACTTGTCTAATTTTCCAGAGATTAGAACGTTATATGTCATTTGATCATGTTCAAATTTGAGGAATTCAGAGTAAAATAGTTCTAGTTTCTTTGCGATTGCGTCAACCTTCTTTTCAATATTTTCTAGTCTGGCGAAAACCTCTTTGAATTGCATCGCAATCATTTTACTAAGTTGTTGTATTTCGGACTCTTTACTGCCAAAGAAAGTTTGCGCTAATTGAAATGCGGCCATATAGATACTAAGTCCCATCTCTAATTTATCAAGATTTGTGACCTCATTGACTGCAATTTTTTTATAATCGGCTATTGCGGAGGCGATGCGAACATAAGCCTTTGTCGTAGAGGCGATAGTGCTTGCATATTTAGGAGCAACGACGCTGGCAGTCATAGCTAAAGCGCTTCCAATCTTGCCATTAATTCTTATACGTTTAATAGCCTCTTCATATTCTTTCTTGCGGTTTGCGTCTGTTATTAACTTATTTAAATAGTCGGCTTTGACTTGATCGGTTAGTTTTTTTAACCGGGAATCGATTGTTTTGCGAACCTCCTCGTCATTTTTAGCTTCTTTAAGGTCTCGAGCAAAGGGAATGATTACATTATTCGTTATACTTTCGTCTTTGAACTGACTGCGGTCGGATAAAATTCTGCTCTTGTCTCCAACGAGTTGCTCGACCTCTTTGCAGCTCTTAAGCTGACCACAGAGTGTGATCAATTCGTCGGAGATTTTTTCGATTGACTCCCATACTTCGGTGCCATGGTAGTTTCTTGGAAGGTGAGGGTGTTGGAGGTAATAGTATGCTGCTTCTGCTGCTAAGTTTTTCTTCCCATATAAATCTCCGTAAGTTCTAAGTGCAGACAACGGGCCTCCTACTCCA
>JANQHA010000223.1 GCA_028282865.1 Oligoflexales bacterium | reverse complement strand
AAGGGCTGCTGCCGACCGACTACCTGACACAATCAGGCTATTTTGGCGTTCTAAGTGATAGAAAGGTTGATCTTGTTAAACGGATACTAGATCGACAAGATGCAGACTTTAGGGTGTTCTCTAGTGGGGATATGTTGATGAGCTTTTATGATACTCTCGATTTTACTCGTGGTGATGGTAAAAGCTTTTACGACCTGCTGTTAGGTTATGGTTTTCCAGATGAAGCGCTTTATAATTCGTTGAGTTGGCAGGTATTTAAAATCGATCGTAAATCCGAATCTCGTAAGCGGATGATTGCTAAACTTTCCCAATCTGATCGCAGGGAAGACGCAACCAAGCTGCTGCATATAGCAAGTTATCGTCACAATGTTCACGCTGTAAAAGACCTTTTAGATGCTAAAACACCGATATCGAACGAAGATGGCCACGTTTTGATGACGCTATTCGATAGGTATTTATCAGAGCTCAATTCTGATAAGCGATTTGATATTTTGAAGTTATTTGAACCTTATATAAACACCCCAGGTGGAATAGATATTAATGCTCAGGGTTGTCGAGTCGTCGATGATGAATGGTTAGATGGCGTAGTCAAGTTAGAGGTGAGAAATAGTTCTTGGTGCGATAGAACCAATTTATCTTCTTTGGGGCGCTTCGTCCTTTATTCAAATGATACATCACCTGAGGTTCTAAAGAAGATGATAGGTATGTTCAAAAGATGGGGAGCAGATTTTAACTTGGTGGAAAAATTAAATAAGCTGAAGCACCGTATTCTAACGCTTGCCATTGCACTAGCTAACACCTCTGACATGAATATGGAGAACACAGGCTATCCCAGGACCTTTCATGGCCCTGAACCTGAACTTGTTGCTGCACTGGTCGAGGCTGGAGCGGATGTAAATGGTTTAGATGGCGGTGGCCGCTCACCCTTGCTATGGGCTAAGTTTTTACATGATAAATTCAGTGAGTTCTGTGCTTTTCAATGGGAAATTCAGAAGAAATGCCGCAAACGCATAAAAGGCTACGAGAAGATTATCGCTATTTTAGAGAAGCATAATGCAAAAAAAATAGGCGTAATATATTACAGTGATGCCGGTAGGATGCTTAGCGGAGGGGTATGGTACGGCTCTATCTATATCAGTGAGCTAAATATCAAAACCACTAATCCTCCTGCTAAGGTATATTTTTAAGCGGTACTCGCGGGGGCGCTCTTTGCCTATGGCAGGAGACTATTCTAAAAGCGCTAGGGCCTCTTTAAGTGGGTCCTCGCAGTTTTTAGAGATTTTTCTATCGAATGCTTTAGATACTTCTGGGTTAATTAGATTAACATCGGAGGATAGAACCACTGGGATTTCGATTTGCTCTTTGATTTTTCTTGCAAAATCGTATCCTGTCATCCTCGGTTCGTTGTCGAAGTAGTAATCAGTGATAACTACTGTGTTGGTATTCAGTTGTTCTTTTGAGCTAAAATGTTCGAAAAATTCCCGTGGCTTACTAAAGGTCTGTAGCATCGGGTAGTTTTGTGACCGCCAAAACTCTAACGTAAATGGATCATCATCTATCACTATAACGGTTTGGCTCTCAGCTGAATGATCTGACCTCTTTAGCCGCGGTAAGGCACCCCTAATTTCATTTGCAGGAAGCGATATATCAAATGTAGTAATGTTTTGTGGCGATGAGGAGCAAGAAACTTTGCCTCCATGTTCTTCGACCACTTGTTTGACGATTGCCAAGCCTAAACCATTGCCATTCTTTTTGCCTAGCGAGAACCGAGGTTCAAATATTAGTTCCCTGTTAATTTCTTCGATGTACGATCCGGTATTCGCTATAGATATAGCTATGTCTTCAGCCTTCTTGGTTGCTGATACGTAGATTGTTCCGGGATTACCAGTTGCATCGATGGCGTTGTCTAGCAAGTTAATTAAGGTTCTTTGTATGCTCTGACGATTTCCGCTAAACGGAAGGTAGTCATCTGTATCGACTTGGTAACTAATATCCTTAGATTCATCATGACTAGACTGGGCTTCTAGCAATGACTCTTCAATGACGTCTTTTAAGTTAAAATCTATTTTCTTAAAATTATTTTGATTGGGACTTATAATATCTTCAAGCAAGTCGTCAGCATAATCTAAACTTTTGTTTAAATCTGTTAGAGAGTTATGATCTTGAGAGCTCTTCTTGCTAGAAAAGTTTTTGATAAGTTTTTTAACCATTGCAATTGGCTTTTTTAGGTCGTGAGCAATTTTTTGATTTTGATCGAGTAGGTTCTTGTAGATATAATCCTTAGCTTCTTGAAGGAGTAGCAGTGGTGCTATAGAAGATATTGCTAGATTTATGAATGAGTTTAATTCAGCGCCTGATCTTTGATTCATGTCGGGCCCAAATAGAACAAAGTAATATTCCTTGCTACCAGCATTAAAATGCCGGCAGTGGATGTGTGCACTTATGATCGAGTCTTTGTTTTTCTCTGAGTTGATACAGTGTTTAGCTATATTAAGTAACTTGTCGTCTAGCTGTCCTAATACCTCGACAATTTCAGTGTCGCCGTCTCGGCAAACAAGGGCTAAATTTATCACTCCTAATTCATTGCTCAGAAAGGTTTTAATTTGAGTGAAGACAGGTTTGGCGTTGTCGGACGGTGGGTGATGAGCAATGACTTTGGTAAAGTCATGGAGTAGCAGTGTGTTTTTGTAACTTATATTCGTTTTGATATTCAAGATGCATCCTCCCCAGTGATGACCTAAAACCTTCTCGGTCCAGGCAATTGCAGGAGCTATGCCATTTTGCTATAGCAGTAAAATTAGGTGGTTAGCCTGATAAAGGGACGATGTAAATGATACCGGTTTAGTTTTGTTAGAATATTTTTTGGTAAATAAATGAGTATTTTTTAGGTGATAGCCTAATTTTTTAGCTGGGCAAATTTATTATTACCGGAGAGTAGGTTAATCGTAGCATCTCAAGCGACCTTTAATTTTGACTACTCTTGTTCCGCCGGATTTATAGCACCGGTTGACTGCTCTTTTATATTCTAGGGCTTCGACGTCATTGAGTGGCTCGGATCCACGCTCGTTGCCTGTAAGGCTACTACCAGTGCATGAACTAAGCATTGCTAGAATCCCCACTAAGAAACCAAGATACCTAAGTGTACCCATAATGATGTGCCTCGTGATTGATTATTTTTATATGACCTAATATATATTGTAGCACTTTTTGTACTTAAAAGGTGCATCTAGACATTCCTAATGTAAAAATCAATGTGCATGCTCGTATCGCAGCTACGGTAAAACATCTCTGCTGCCGCGCAACAAACTGCAAATATTAGTTTAACTATAGGTTATTTAGACTATTCCAAGAGTTCTAGATCCGAACTAATTTTACAGCGAATTGTGCCGATAAATTAGCATCAATCAAAACGAAAGTTAATGATGTCGGGAACCCGTAAACATCGAGCAATTCTATTCACCGATATTGTCGGTTACAGTAGTCTTGCTTATAAGAACGAGGCAGTAGCCTTTAAAATACTCAGCGACAATAACAAGATTGTTCGCGACCAAATAGCACATTTTAACGGCTGCGAGCGCAAGCAAACTGGTGATGGTTTCTTTGTAGATTTTGCAAGTGCTTTAGATGCGACCAAATGTGCGATTGAAATTCAGCGGGCGATACGAGAGCGCAATGCCGATTTGCCTATCAACCAGCAATTTCTAAATCGAATTGCTATTCACTGTGGTGAAGTCACAGAGCTCGATGGCGATGCATTTGGTCATGATGTTAACATCGCTGCCCGAAGCCAGTCCTTTGCTCCACCAGGAGGTGTGGCTCTGACTCGAATCGCTCTCCGCAGCGTTCGTGATGCTATGCGCATTAAATATACAAGCATTGGCCATAAAAAATTTAAGAATATCCCAAGGTCTATGGAGTTACTTTCGCTTGAGATGCCCTGGGAGCGAGAGTCGGGGGAGATTCGTAAGGGCCTCTTTGCAAATTTTGAAATGTTTAAAGAGCTGATTTCATCTGATATGCCCAAGGTAAGAAAGCTTAATATAGTCGATTTTTGTCTGATCTTTGGTGCGCTCACTATCATCGGAGCAATTTTCTTTGCGGGATATAGGTTTAACTCGAATAATTATGCGTCGGGTGCCAGGCTATCTATGAAGGATGGTTGGAAGTACTACGTTCCTAAATCTGGCGAAAATTTGGCTCAGGTGTTAAAGAATGATGAGTTGTGGACTCCGATTGATATTACCAAAACATGGCCTAGCCTCGATAAGCTGCACGGAGATTACTGGTTAAAAAAGGATTTTGAAATTGAGGTAGACCAAGTTCCAGAAAGTCCAGCTCTGCTGCTTGGCCTTGTTTCTAAAAGTCATCGGACGTTTATTAATGGCCAGTTTGTTGGAGGCTCAGACAAATTTTCCGAGTTAGTATCGTATTCATTTGACCCTAGTTTGCTTAGAGCGCAGGGGATAAATACCATATTAATCAGGGCCTTTTCTAATAAAACCGTTGACCCAGGCATCAAATACTTACCGTCGATTGGCAGCTTTATAGCTGACTTCCGTGTTACTCGAGCTGCTATTCGAGCAAATACCTTTCAGTTTCATGTACGTCGATATGTTCAGTTGGTTATGGCAATTTTATTTATGCTGACATGTGCTTTCTACTATCTGTTCTATCGGCACAAGAAGCAGTTTCGGTATTTCTCTGTTTACTTTCTAATGGGGGCCTTGCTAGCGCTCTATTACACTCCGATGTTTTCAGATAATTTGCCTTATCAAATTCATCGAAGTATTAAAGTCGTGTCTCTAAGTCTTTCGGGTTTTGTCTTGTTTTCTTCCTATCTCTACCTGATCGGTCGGCCGCGGCTAGAGAGGCTTAATAATCTTTTGGCAGTATTCTCATTGGGCCTAATACTTAGTATGCTACTAACCCAGAATGGGACGGTCGATAGTTATGTCCAAAGGTACGATTTGGTCTTGCAGATATGTGGTTATCTCACTTTAGCTATGTCTTGCTTTATGCTGTTTAATGTTATTCGTGAGTCAAGGCAAGTAGCCAGTGGTCAACGCATTTATACCTACGAGTCGGTCTATGCCGGTACCTGCTTTGTCGCTTGCTTATTCCTATTTGTATTTACCTTCTCAGCGACTAGAGATGGGTTTATTTTCGAGGTTTCCAGAGCTCTAAGGGGGAGCCTAAGAGATTTTAGCAGTTTCTTCCCAATGGTGCTGAGTCCTGTTCTTGTGATAATAACGACCCTTGAACACGCACTGGAGAATTTAAAATTTAGAAGAAGCCATAAACGAAGCCAGTTATTGCTGGAAATCGGCCGTGAGTTTAGAGAATCTCGAGATACCAATTTAATCATTAAGTCTACCTTAGACAAAATTTGTAAGTTTATTGGAGCCGGCCGGGCTACGGTTTATACCCGAGACCGAGGGGGCGAGGGTCGTCTGACCGCGAGATGCAAGTTTGGTGAAAAAGAGCGAACTAAGCTAGTGCAGTATGAGATATCTGAAGCAGATGGTGTGATTGGTTATGTCTTAAAAAACCGAAAGCCAGTCGTTATCGACGATATTGGTACGGATCCGCGCTTTAAAGGTAGCTATGAGAATCGCTCTGATGCTCATTATGAAACGGGAGCCTGCATTATTATTCCACTGATATATTTAGGTGATTTGATTGGAGTGATTACTGTCGCTGACAAGAAAAATGGCCTTACTTTTTCTACCTCCGATGTGAGTCTTATGTTAGCTATCGGTAAAGATCTCTCTATCATATTTGGCAACTCCACTGGATCTGATACGATCGACCAGTTATCAATGAAGATGTCTGGCTAGCTTACAATTTCTATTAATAAATTATAAGAACTTGGTTTTATTATGGCGGTACTTTTTGTATTTCAATGGGTGCTTTTTATCTACATATTGCTTTCTTTTGATGATTGATGACACCCACTTTGAGTTATTGCTAAGCTTTTCAAAACGTGAGATCAATCGTGAGGCTATCTCCCCAAATTCTGTGACAGTTCCTACCCTAACTCTTTTTTTCTCATGGTAGCATAGAATACCAGCTCCGGCGTCGCCACTAATTGGAATTGTATTGCTATTCCAAGTTACCGTAGGTGCTTCATCGATGATTGCTTTAGGGGGGATCTTAAGGCTTATGCCTAAGATTTTTCCGAAAGTATCTTGGTTGTTGAGTCCGTATCCCCAAACTTGGCACTCGCTAGACTTCAATATTTTGCTGGTAGAGTCAAATTTTAATTCTACTAGCTCACCTTTAAAATCTGAAGGGGTCCAGATAATAGCGACGTCATTCGTGTTGATGCTAGACCCATTGACCTCGAAATCGTCGCCTTTAAAGTCAGGGTGCATGTCAACCTTCTCATCCTTAGGAAATATCCTGATAGTCTGTTTAATTTTCTCGCAATGGATGAATCGGGCGAAGCTCTTGTTACTCATTCCCTCCTCACAAATAGCGGACGTAAGGAACTTTCTTTTAGCAATAAAGTCTCCAGTGCATAGATTCTCTAACTTTTTATACTCTTTGTTTTTATCTTTTGAAAAGTAGAATATCGCACATGAGTGCTCTGGGGCGTCTTTACTAGGAAGGTAGTCACCATCAGTGACTACTTTAGCGCTACTGTCGTTAAAGCTAGATTTACAAGACGAGTTTTGCATTAGTAGCGGCAGAAAAAATAGAAATAGCTTGTAGTCTTTCATAATTTTCCTTAGGTGATATAGCAACTGATAGCGACTGTTGGATACAAACAGCCGCAGGCTTATGCCAAAACAATATATATGTTATTGAGTGTTCTGAGGTTTAGCAACCGAATGTTGTAGATTTTCCTTGATAGGTTCATCCTTTTTGAACTTTTCCACTCTTTCCCAGCCAATATTTTTTCCTGGCCTAGCCTCGCCAGATAGATAGCCATTTATCTGATTACTGTGAATTTTACCATATAGAGTTTTGCCGTTATTTAGCTCCGCATAAAAAGCGTGAGTAAATGGGTCGTAGTATCCTTCCTCTATAAAGAATTGCTGAGTAATAGACCTAACTCCGTTAAGCACCGCCTGAAAGTCTCTATTTAGATGACCGGCCAGTATAAACGGAAAATACGGTGGAGCAATATTGTCAAAATCACTCAAAAGAGACAGTTGGAGAGAGTCTTGAAATATTCCCACTAGTTTGTGGGAGGACGAATACCAGGGCAGGTCTTTCTGTGATTTATAGAGACCAACCAGCTCAGCAGGAATCTCTACTGTGCATTCAGGAGGTATATCGTC
>JANQHA010000432.1 GCA_028282865.1 Oligoflexales bacterium | reverse complement strand
AAATTGTCGAGATGTTTGCGAATGCGATTCGGTTAATGAGTGCAGGTGAACTGTTGCAGCTTGAGCAAAACTTCGCCATCAATGACGACTCAGAGCAGGTCTATTTTAAGATCCTAACAGCCAAGACTGCGAAGCTTATTGCAGCCTCCTGTAAGGCACCTGCCATTCTGGCCGGTGCTCCTAGACCAATGATTGAAGGGCTTGGGACCTTTGGCTCTTCCTTAGGGCTAGCGTTTCAATTGGTTGACGATGCCCTTGATTATCTGGGCATGGATGGTGTGGTCGGCAAGTCAACTCTATCTGATTTTAGAGAAGGTAAAATGACTTACCCGGTGTTGCTGCTACGTTCTTTAGCGAACGAAGGTGAATTGGCGCAAATGCTTGAAGGCCTCAGCCAGACACCGATCACAGATGACAGCATTCGATTTACCGCTAACTTGGTTGCTAAATACCAAACAGCTGAAAAAACGATCGAGTTGGCCCATAAGTACACTGATGAAGCTATCAGTGCATTAGAAGTATTCCCTGAAAGTGACGCGAAAGATAGTCTTGAGCGCATTGCATATTCATTAGTTGGACGAGTTTATTAGTTTATATTGGAGGAAGGTATGGCAAAGGCAGCAGCGGCTCCCTACAAGATTGAAAAGAGGAAGGATAATCGTTACCAAGTTAAAAAGAGAGGTGGCGGCTTTATCGGTGGAGATGAGAAAGTAAAAATTCTAGTCGATGCAGGACTTATTAAAACTAAGTTAGCTGCTAAACCAGCTGAGGAGGTCCCGGCTGAAGAGGCTCCAGTGGCCGAAGAAGCTAGTGCAGAAACTGAATAGGCAACTCTAGCATAAGGGGCCCGAGGGCAAATAGTGTTGTAATAGAAAATGTTAGAAGGTCAGCAACGGGAAGAATGTTTTCGTAGATCTGTAGCCTTTTTTTGAAGTCATTATTTTTTTCGCTAGCCCATAACTTTAACGTCTGAAGTTTTTCTTCTCTAAGCGAGATTCCGAACCGCCTTTCCCTGTTCTGGATATTAGCTAGTTGCGCACCAATGGTTGTTTCGGGCTCTATATGGTTTGTAATTACAGCGCACACCCACTCGCGGCCTTTTGGTGTTAGCTCACCATTAGCAAACCACTGTTTTGGATATTTTTCGAAGACTTGAAAAGAGCAAAAGCCCAGGACTAGTGCAGAAAATACCTGACAAAAACCATCTTGAAATGAGCACACCATAAAGTCCGCCAGATTTTGGTGTGTCGTTATAACCAATAGTAACCGAACGATCGACAATATTATAATCATCACCATGTGTTTGCTAATATATACCTTTTGAAAATTGGAGAATATGTGTTGGTTGCTTATGCTTTCATCGATCGTTTGACAAACTAAGTCGATTGATTGACTCACTGCCAGGGCCTTTCTTTTAGCGGTGACTAATTGTTGTTGGATTATGTCTGCAGATGGGCTTTCCTTGTCAATCACTTGATTGGGCTGCCTTAAATTGGTTGAAAGCATTTTAAGTACCTCGACCAGACGGTGGCTCGAGGAGCTTCTTTGAATCATTGTCATCACAAGTAGTGCGCAGAATAAAAATAGCATAATGAGCTATTCGTGCATCATCCTAACCATGATTGCCAGTGACTTTGGTCCTACCTAGTAATTGACTCTGACGGACTCTTGGCCGATTTCTTGCCAACGTAGCATTTTTATAACCATTGCGTCGTCCATCTTAACTTTCATGACCGAGCGAGCGAGGCACAGAAATAGCATCAAGCCGCGCATTTCTTTGGGGCCTAGACGGTAGTGAATACTTTGCCAATAGGACAGCAAATCAATCTCGGTACCAGATTGTTTTAGGGGGATCTCTTTGTTCAGGTAGAAGCTATGCTCGACCTTCATCCGCGCTTCGGCGATCTCTGCGGCTTCATGTAGCAGTCTTTGCCACTGTTCTGGTATGTGAGCATTTTTGCTTTTCTGCCAAACAGCAAAAACAAACGGAAGATTAGTTAGCTTGTGCCAGAAGTGTCCTAGATCGATTACTTTTGAGAACTCGCTACGTCTAACCAGCGCATCGTCTCCGATTATCAACTCCATGGTGCCATATCCTGAGTTGCCGCTAAACCCAGAGTTCATTTGGGATTCGAAGTGAGCACGACCAAAAATCATCCTGTAAAATATTTTGGCTAGTGCGACACTGCTTGCTGACTGACTACTGAGCTTAAGCCTAGGCGCGAAGTCAAAATCCAAAGGCTTTAGCTCCTCTACTTCGTTCCAAATAAAATTCGAGGCCTGTCTGGTGCGATCTGTGTATTTACATAAGGCGTGACGAGTGATCTCTCCGAGGGTTTCCATCCTCTCTTTTATAATCGATCCGAGATGACTGATGTCGTTGCTGAGGCCAAGGTAAACGCTGTGAACATAATCATCGCTTACGACTCCGAGTGGCAGAGCTATATCTTGGAGTGGTCGAGTAAGCAGGCAAACACTTGATGCAGGTGCCAACTCGACTTTTTGTTCAGTTAGCATTTTGTTTATCTCAATCGGGTGCCCCGAACGGAAGCTAATCGCATCTCCAGCAAGCCGAGCAATTTCATACTTCATCGGGTGAAGGTTCCAGTAAGGAATCCAGCCAACTGTCAAAGGTGTTATGTCGAGTCTTTTTTCCATCACAGAACTCTACTCAATTTATAAGCCTCAAAATTATTTGGCCCTCGAAGATCTCACCAAATGAACTGATGATAAAGCATAAAATGTAAATAAGTAATTAACACGCTAGAAATACAGCGAGAATCTATAGATTATTGACAATATAGATACTTTTCTAAGGAATTTCAGTGTGCTATAGGATAAGTTAATTTAGTGTTTTAAATGGTAATGATTTAGGGAGTCGTAATGGGCGGGTTTATTGAATCGATAAATCAGATTATGGAGAGCATTAATTCGGTGCTTTGGCATAATTATGTTTTATATTTGGTTCTCGGTATAGGTGTCTTATTTTTAATTTGGAGTAAGTTTTCACCTTGGTTGGCGTTAACCCACGGTATAGCCGTGATCCGAGGTAAATACGATCATTCGGACGATCCAGGGGCTATCAGCCACTTTGAAGCACTTTCGGCAGCCTTATCAGCGACAGTGGGTTTGGGAAATATCGGGGGCGTAGCGGTCGCGATCTCACTAGGTGGCCCGGGAGCCATATTTTGGATGTGGGTGGTTGGCTTTATCGGCATGGCTATTAAGACGGTCGAAGTGACCCAGTCGATGCTTTACCGAAACACGAAAGATCGGGACAATCCTCACGGTGGCCCAATGTTTGTGGTTAGAGACGGTCTAAAGAATTTAAACCCTAAATTAGCCACCATCGGTAGCGTAGTCGGTGGAATTTTTTGTGTGACGCTTTTGGTTTCAACAGTCACCGGCGGCAACATGTTTCAGGCTTGGAATGTCGGCAAAGTAACTTCGCAGAACTTCGGCGTACCTGATATTATCACCGGTTTTATTTTAGCTGTTCTTTGCGGACTGGTGATTATTGGCGGTATCAAGCGCATCGGTGCAGTAGCCGGTTCGT
>JANQHA010000117.1 GCA_028282865.1 Oligoflexales bacterium | reverse complement strand
AGTAACTATGGAAATTCAAGAAGCAATAAGAATGCATGGAGATGACGGCATGCCTGATGCGATCCACCGAGTCTTATGCTACATGCTTGAAAACTTTGCAGAAGAAATGAGTCTCGACGAGCTTGCTGATGTCGCAAATGTTACGAAGTTTAATCTCTGCAGAAATTTCCGTAGACGCTACGGCGTGTCACCTATGCGCTGGCTTTGGATCTTTCGGACGTTATTAGCTGGCGAGTTTATAAAACTCACCCCCGATTGGTCTTTGACAGATATAGCTTTTACTTGTGGTTTCAGTAGCTCAGCTCATTTTTCTAGAAGCTTCAGCTCTATTATGAAAAAGTCTCCATCAAGTTTTCGCCGAAGTATTATTAAAAAAAATAGCTCTCAAAAAAAGCAGACCTCGGCTAGATCAAGTTACCGCATGATGTTTCAAGATAACTCTAAGATGGTATTAAGTGCCTTCAGCAGCATGCTAAGCTACCAGTGTATGAATTAGCGAATATCGGCATTAATTTTTTCAGAAAGCCATTGCTGCAAAGCTTTAATCTCTTTCTCAACGTCTTTTTCATTGAGTGTTTTCTTGGGAGATCTAAAAGCAAAAGAAAATGCCATACTTTTATTACCTGGGTCAATGGACTCGCCCTTATATACGTCAAAAAGCTGAAAGCTATTTAAAAACTTTCTGCGAGGAAAAGAGTTGATGGCTTCAGAAAATTGTGCGTAAGAAATATCTTCTTTTACTACGAAAGCAAAATCTCGGGTTACAGCCGGGAATTTTTGCAAGTCGGAGTCGATTTTAGGTGGCAACTTCTCCTGGAATAAGACATCGAGGTGAACCTCAAAGACAACTGGAGGATTTTTAGGGTCTAATTCGTATTTGAGAGCAGTTTCAGGGTGAATCTCGCGGATGTAGCCAATAGCTACATCGTTTAGCTTAATAAAAGCTCCAGCCCTCGGGTGCAAGAATGAGATTCCGTCATTAATTGGGGTGAAACTTACTTCGGCATCAGTACTACTCTTTAGCCACTGCAAAAATGTTTGTTTCACTTCAAAAAATCCGGCGTAAGTATCGGTGCCGTTTTGCCAAGATTTTTGCTCTAAAGGCTGGTCAATGACTACCGCAATTAGATTTCTTTCGATTGGCCGAGGGTTCTTGTCATGAGTGCTATTAAAGTGTGCGCCTTGGCTTTGGAATAAACCCGATACGTCATCTAATTCATTAGAAGGTTTTTGGCGGTTTATATAGGCTCGTCCTATTTCAAAAAGACGGCAACCCCTCTCGCCATGACTGTGATTTGTCTGCAGAGCTTTTAGCAAATTTATTAGAAGTGTTGGCTGCATGTAATTACTTTCTGCAGATAAAGGATTTGTGAGCTTCACCGACTTTCGAAAAAGATGGTTTTTAGGAACTCGAAAACTATCTAGGTCGTTTTGAGATATGAACGGAAAGCTAATTGTCTCCGCAAAGCCGCTTTGAGCGATTGCTAACCTGCAGTTATCTAAAAATTCAATAAAAGGATTTTCAGGTAATGCACCTATCTCCATGAGCGGCAAAGAATAGGGGATTTGTTCATACCCGATAATTCTAGCGACTTCTTCAATAAGATCTATTTCACGCTCAATGTCGTTTCTCCAAGTGGGAACCCTAAATAGCAACCTTTCTCCATCATCAGTTTTATCAATTAGCATAATACCTAAAGCTTCTAAGCTATCTTGAATCTGGCTATGAGTGATCGTCGATAAACCTAAGATCTGACGGGTTCTA
>JANQHA010000031.1 GCA_028282865.1 Oligoflexales bacterium | reverse complement strand
TGCATTGAATAGTGCACTAGAGCGCGATGTTAAAATTGATATGGTGCTGAATCATTCGGAGAGTTGGGACCTATTGAGTACTAGCCATGATGGCAAATTCGATGAATCATTGTCAGATCAAGGAGCTAATGTTTTATATAAGGTTTCTACACCAAACGACGGTCGTGGGACTAAATTGATGCATGCCAAATTCATGGTGATAAATGATGAGCGGGTTTTAACGGGGAGCTATAATTGGTCGAAGACCTCTGAGTTTGGTAAATTCGAGAACTTAATCGATTTTAAGCTTAAGTCACTTGCGAAGAGGTATATCGCCAAATTTAAGAAAATACAGTCTTATGGTGGTACTGATGGGTTTAAATCTCTTTTGGCAGAAGTTAAAAAGAAGAAAGGGATGGGGCCGTGTTTCTTTGTTCCAGTGAGTTTGAATCGTCAAGAGATTATGACGCTTAGGAAAGCTTATAAAGAGACTGCTTGTCAAAGATGATGTTGGGTGTCTGAGCGATAGATTTTTATTTATAAGGAGTAGCTAAATGATGAGATGTTTTTCTGTGATTTGTTTTTTTACTTTATTTTCTAGTCAACTATTTGCGGAGAAAAAAATAAGCTTTGTTTGCGATGGTGACTATGAGTACATTGAGGTTTATCTCACTGAGACGGATCGCACTGTTCAGCGTAAAGTGAAGAAACACGAGGTTGATCTCAAAGTTTATCAAGTGGCGTTCAAGGGACTAGGAGATGTCGAGCCATCTGGCAAGGTCGAAATACTTATGCCTTTTTTAGACAGAGCCCAAGCTGATCTCTCTTATGATAGCGGCCGTTTAACTATCAGTGAGTCTGAATCGTATTTAGATGGCCTTTATGTCAAAGGACGCCGTCGCTTTCGTTTCCTAACAGAGTCGTCACGCATCGCGTGGATGAAAGACAGCAAGTCTATTAACCGACTGATAAATAGGTGTGATTACGAGTCTAGTGAGTTAGCTGAGTTCTTTGGACTTCGCATTTTAAGCAAAGCTTCTGCAAAAAAATACTTACTTAGTAATGTCGCTAAAGGTGACAGTGTTGGGTTCGATATTGATGATACCTTACTGTTTTCCTCTAATAATTTTGTTGAAGCCACTAGAAGAGCCGCTCATTTGCAAGTGCGTCCGGGGGGCGAGGACTGGTGGGCGTGGGTAAATAGTGGAGATAAAAAGCTTAGCAAGAAGAAACAGGTGGCACTTGGTATTTTGGAGATGCTATCTAAGGAACGAGCTACTAATACTTACCTAATAACTGCACGTCGGGAAACTAAGCCAAAGCCATTGCGTGACTTTATGAAATCGCTCATTCCGTCTTTGACCGAGCAAGTGATATTCGCCCCACTCAGCAAAACAGAGTCAATAACGGAGCGAAGTATTACCTTCTATTTTGGTGATGCTGATACCGACATAATCGATGCCCAGGAGGCTGGCGCCACTGCGATTCGTATTTTGAGATCGGCTGACTCTAACGCTAGCAACTCAAAATATCATCCAGGTTGGTTTGGTGAGAGAATCCTTCTTGGCACCGAGGAATAAACTGTTTTGTGTTCCGCTTTGTTACTCTTGATAATCGGGACACTTTGTCCCGATGACCGTTGACTTAGAACAGCCCGATTGTTCGCTCCGTGCTTTTGACAAATTGTGTCAGTAAAAGACTTGGAATTACAAAAATTATCAAAATGCAAAAAATAATTGACCAGCTGGCCAATTTGGGATATCCAGAATCTAACAGATCAAAAAACAGGAGCTGAGATGCGAGATTTCTGGAGTATTCTATTAATATTATTATGCTATTTTTCTATTCAGCCGGTTTATGGCCAGAGCTTGAATAGTGGCTATGAGGTTCAAAACTGGTCTGCGCCTGGAGTTCTCGGGGTTGCCTTGGTCCATTCTCAGGCAAGTTTTCCAAAACTCGAGGTTCAAGGCTGGGAGGATGGATGGCAGCTGGACCGCGACGCAAGCCACTGCCAAATGACTGTAAAACGACCGCTTGCCGAGCTGCCACCACTTAAAGATTCCGAGAATTCTCTAAAATGTAGTCTATTTGATAAGCGCGGTGGCAAGGAGGCTGTCGTGACTCTTCCATTGCCTGAGGTGGCTGTTTCAGCTTGGGGGAATCGGGCAGAAGAGAGTCATTGGCGACGTAATGGTTTGCCAAAGACTTTTCAATTTGTAAATCAGGATATTAATTTGGCGCTGTATGCGGCACTGCATAAAGAGAAGGAAGCTGGAGAGGCTTTGATATACAGATCTCATTTTGCCGGACCTGCAGGTGTCATGCATGCTCATACATACTCGCTTGATGTCATGCCAGACGAGCCGTATTCTCCCGCTTATGTTATTTGTACGATCAATAGTGACCGCAATCAGCAGACCAACGAGCTGGCTATCTTTCGAACGCAGTGTACCTTCTCATTTCCGACGGAGTCGTGAGAGTCTGCTTAAATAGCAGGGCATTCCCGGTGCAGCTAAGCTGCTGGGAATGTCAACTCTCGGTCAACTGGGCTCTTTCGTGATCGTATTAAGGTGTGTCTTCGTCCCAAGGACTAAAACTCCTGATGGCACCTACTACGTAGCCCAAGCTTTTTAAAACCTGGTTGGTTTTATCGAGCTGAACTGTGGGCTTGTTTTTCTCTAGCTGGTAGACGAAGTTTAATCCTACGTCCGCTTTATCGGCGAGTTCCTGCTGTGTCAGCCCTCTTCGGATTCGTTCTTGTTTTACAAAGGTTCCGATGTCCTTATCCATATATCCTCCCTGATATAACGCTCGCGGTTGAACATTCATACTTCGTTCTCGTAAAAAATGCTCCTTGCCGTACTGTTCTTGTACTGTCTTCGTCGCATTTTTTCCTGCGGCCTTGCCTGAATGCTTCGTTCTCGACTCTACCTACCTAAACAAATCCCCATAGCCTCCGCTGTCTTTATGTAAATACTATCAGGCTTAAGCGGAAGAGTCACATCTACTACTTCTTCATAAGGAGTTTCAGTAATAGAGCCACTTTTTATGCCTACTACGACCCCATACTTCTTCTGTTGTACGAGGTCAACTGCCCGGACACCGAGGCATGATGCTAGGACCCTGTCATATGGGCATGGAGATCCGCCTCTTTGCACATGGCCTAATACGGTAATGCGAGTGTCGGTACCTGTTAATTCAAATAGCCTTTTAGCGACTTCAGCACCAATTCCGCCTAAATGCTTATTTTGTGACACTTTGGTGGTATCTGCTTCCTTATAGATTGGGGTTGCTCCCGCCTCATAAGCTCCTTCAGCCACGACTACTATACTAAAGTGCCTCCCAAGCTGCTGCCTCTCCTTAATCTTGTTAGTTACTGCTTCGTATGAAAAAGGTATTTCTGGCAGTAGAATAGTATCTGCTCCGCCCGCTATTCCTGAGTGAATGGCAATATGGCCCGCGTCACGACCCATCAACTCTAGCACCATCACTCTTTCGTGAGATTCTGCAGTAGACTTCAACCTAGAGATTGCGTCGGTTGAGATAT
This sequence comes from Oligoflexales bacterium, assembly GCA_028282865.1. GTDB lineage: Bacteria > Bdellovibrionota_B > Oligoflexia > Oligoflexales > CACXFL01 > JANQHA01. The sequence goes on along the minus strand of JANQHA010000031.1, from coordinate 3,871 downwards.
CTACCGAAGTTTGAAAACCGATGGAGACATCTGTAGCTGCGAGGTCGTTGTCTATTGTCTTAGGAACCCCGATACAGCGTACGCCCATTTTGTTTAGTTTACCTGATATTGACTGAGTGCCATCACCTCCGATGACAATGATTGCTTCGAGCCCGAGGTCATTATAGGCATCTTTTATGCGATCTGCTTGGGCTGGATCTGACTTGAAAGGGTCTCCTGCATTTGTTGTGCCTAGGATGGTCCCGCCACGGTTTAGGATTTCAGAAACATCATTTACCGAGAGCGGTCTGATCTCATATGGCCGACTTTCTAATCCGTTGAAGCTATCTTTGATTCCAATAACTTCCATCCCATAAGTACCGACTGCATGCTTAACTATTGCTCTAATTGCTGCATTTAACCCAGGACAGTCACCACCACCAGTACACAAACCTATTTTCACGGGAACTCCTATCAAGAGAATTAGTGCTTTTTCCTCAATGCGGTATTTTACTATGAAAGCACCCAGAAACGATAGTAGAGTCTTCTAAAGTTATAATTTGAAAAAAGGCTTATTTAGGTAAATAATGGTCGTTTCTTAGGCTACATTTGTTATTTGGGGGTGTCTGTGCTGGGCTATGCTATAAAAGGTTTTTTGATTGGAATTGCAAATGTGATTCCAGGAGTCAGTGGTGGAACAATGGCGCTAATGCTTGGGATTTATGAGAGACTTCTTGCAGCAGTAGCTCATATTCACTTGGAGAATGTTAAGCAGTTTTTGGTGCTGCTATTTAAAGCCGACTTTACCGGTTTGCTCGCTCTGCTTAAGCGCTTGGATTTGGTTTTTGTTGGAATGATTGGCTTGGGGGCTGTCTCAGCGATTGTAGCTACCTCTAAGCTGATCACATATCTAATGGTTCACTGGCATGATCCTATTTATGGTTTTTTTGCCGGACTTGTTTTAACTTCGGTATATGTTCCGCTTCAAATGATGAAGAAAAAGATAACACTAGTTGGCTGGTGCTGCTTGGTGTCAGCGGCTTTGTTAACTTTTGTCACCACAACTAGTATGAGCGGAGACGAGAAACTGGCAAAGGCCGAGAAGAAAGTGGAAATGAAGCAGCAGCAGAGTCTTGCCGCCGAAAATGGCGGTGATTCCAGCTATCAACCGGACCATTCCGCGAAAAATTTGGGATTTATTTTACTAGTATCTATGATCTCTATTTCAGCAATGATACTTCCTGGGATCAGTGGTGCGTTTGTGCTTCTACTATTTGGGGTCTATTTTGAGGTACTTGGAGCTATTGCCGCCAGAGATCTAATATTGGTCGGAGTGGTTGCTCTTGGAAGCATCCTTGGAATTTTACTTTTTACCAGGTTATTAAATTATTTGCTTGAGCGTGCCCATGACCAGACGGTTTCAGCCTTAGTCGGCTTGATGATTGGCTCCTTGTTCTCTCTGTGGCCATTTCAAAAGTTTGCGATAGTTGGAGGTAAAAGAATCGATTTGGAGCCTGTTCTGCCATCGTTTGATATGAATACCATGCTTACTTTATTAGGTTTCTTAATCGCGGGTGCCATCGTCGTACTATTTATCAGATATCAAGAGTTATCTACTAGTAGTTAAGTCTTCAAATTGAGAGATGAGCTCTAAATGATCATCGGGTGGAGGGTTTGCCGTATGGGGGTTGTTCATTCGTATCTTTTTTTCTTTTATAATTTTATTCCCGTCTTTTTTTAGGTGAATAAATGTGTAAGTGATCCCATCGAAGGCACCACTATCAAAGTCTGTTAAATCAACAGATTTTGAAATTGACGCTAGAAATTTTGACATCTCACTTTTATCAAGTGTCCGAGTGCTGGTTATTTGGCCTTTTGATCGATCGACGAAATCTAAAGTACCGGTAGAGTTTGATAGAGACTGAAATACCATAATTTGACCGGCGTCTTGGTAGCCGCCACCGTAGCTAAACAATCCCCATGCTTGTTTAAAGCTGCCAGATTGTAGTTTGATCTCGAAGCGCTCCTCCCAAGTTTTAGGTATATCAGGTGATTTGGGTGTATTTCGGTCATTTTTTTTTGAAAGTATCGAGCATGAGCTGCATGAGGAGCTTAGCAGCAGTAAAATAAGGATATAAAAATAATTCATAACTTTCCTATTCACAGTGAGTGATTTTCTCCACAGTTCTCGGTAGGCCAGGTCCGTCAACTTTCATGTCTACATACCGAAATTTTTTCTGATAGTGTTCTTCCGCAAATTTTAGCGGAGATTGCAGCCGGCAGTCTTGCTTATTCACCACAAAGTTACGAGCACAAAGAGGTATCATGCCCTTGTCTACTTTACCAATGCGGTCTTTGTCAGGAACCAGGTACCACTCACATTTTTTTTTGTGATCTGGGTCGCATCCAGTCGCTAGGGCAACTAAGTAAGATGATATGAGAATCTGAGTAATTATCGGCTTCATGACTCACCAGGTTATAGGATATGATGTAGAAAAGCTGCGTGTATCTATTTTATCATGGCTTTAACAAGGGAGCTTGGATGGATTACAATATTGTTAGTGAAATTGAGAATTTTGATTTAAAATGCCAACAATTAGAAGGTGATATACATGTAGAAAAGTTGGCTGATTTTGTATATCTATTGAGCCCTAAGACCAAGCCTTACCCTGCAAACCCAGCAAAAGATATTGACTTAACCCTTATGGCTATTACCCATGGGAATGAGTTTGTCGGAGTTCGGGTCCTTAACGAAATTCTTAACTTTATTTCTCAAGACTCCTATCAGCTTCGACTATCGATTTGTATGATTTTAGGAAACCCTGCGGCTGCAAAAAGAAATCAGCGATTCCTTGAGGCCGATCTAAATCGGAGCTTCGCCAGGGTTGAGTGGTCCGCAAAGGAGCACCATCGTGCTCGTGAGCTCGAGGGTGTGCTTTTGAGAACCTCTTATTTGCTTGATTTACATCAGACTAGAGAGCGATCGGAAATGCCCTTCTTTATTTTTCCTTACTCAAAGGGCGGTTTTAGCTTTGCAAGGCAGATTTCTTGGGAGATTCCGATTGTGACTCACTGGGGCAAACCTTTCTCTAAAGTGGGGCAATGCACAGATGAGTTTGTTAATAATCAAGGTGGTACCGGGATCACTCTTGAGTTGGGACAAAATGGCTTTGACGTTTACAAAATTTCGGCAGGTTTTAGGGCAGCTTTGCAGACTATTCAGGTGGTAGAATCTAATTTATACAAGAAGCAGCCTCTCAAGGTGAATGATAGTCATGAAGTATTCACATGGCTTGAGGTGGTTGAGTTTCCAGAGTCTGGTGATGCTTCTCTTGCTCCTGGGTATTATAATTTTAAGACTGTCGCAGCTGGTGAGACCTACGGGGTATCAGATGGCCGTTCACTGGTTGCTTCTACTGAAAGCAAGATTCTTTTTCCTTATTATCCTAACAACACTGAGCGTAAATCGGCTGAGCTATGTAGGCTTCTTAAAAAGATCCCTGTCAGCGAATTGCCGTAGATAGCTTAGATTTGTGGCTGGTGCGGACTGAGTTGCCTGATTCTCCGTTTGCTTCGGCTGCCTAGCCCAGCAGAACCAGGTATGCAGCGATGGCTACTGGGAGGATGAGAAGCACTCCAATACTTAAGATAAAATAATAATTCCCTTTGGTACTAATTTGCTTCATGTTCATCCTCCCCCTGAAAGTTAGAATCCTCTTCCCTAAAGTATTCTGCGATTAGAAATGCAATTTCGATACCATGTGCTGAAGTGATAAATTTAAGGCTATTTCGCTCATCATGGTTTAGAATGTAGACTAAATAAGATTAAATTTTGTTTTCTAGTTTCAAAGTTAAACCTGTAAATATGACGGTTTAGCAGTGAGGAATTTTT
>JANQHA010000603.1 GCA_028282865.1 Oligoflexales bacterium | reverse complement strand
GTTTTGGGTTATGCCCTAGTGCTAAGACTCCAAAGCCGGCACATAAGTCTAAATATCTCTTGCCTTCGATGTCCCAGATGTATGAGTCCTGGGCTTTGTCGAACACTATCGGTTGATCAGGGAAAAATGTCGAATCCGGACACTCTACTTTTTTAAGACGTGTAAATAATTGGTGGTTACTCATCATACGCCTTTTGCTTTAGGACTCCAGATGTACTTATGCTGCTGAAGATTTAGCCTTGCCTTGACCTTAGCCTCGAGCATCCATGACACTAACTCCGCTGGCTGAATCAGTCCAAATGCACATGATAAAAGAATCTTGCAGATGTCTTCAAGGTGGTACTGCTTTATAGTATCTAGGGCCCAGTCAAAGTCTTTTCGAGAAGCAATGACAAACTTGACCTCGTCTGAAGCCTTTAGGTACTCAATATTTTTATAGAGATTATGTTGCTCCATTTTACTATCCGGACACTTTAGGTCCATGATGATATGAGTGCGAGGATCTAGCGTGTCGATAGGCTCACTGCCACTGGTCTCTATTAAAACTTCATAACCTTGCTGTAAAAGGTAGTGGATAAGCTGTGGAGTATTTGGCTGGGCGAGAGGTTCTCCTCCAGTGATCTCTACCAAAGAAATGCCATGTCGCTTCACCTGTTCAGAAATATTAGAAATCGAATAAGCTTCGCCCGCCTTATAGCTGTAAACTGTATCGCACCAACGGCACCTGAGAGGGCAGCCGCTTAACCTAATAAATACACACGGTAGTCCAGCATAGGACGATTCCCCTTGAATACTTGCGTATATCTCGGTAACGGTTAGACTTAAATTTTTGGATTCGTCGTGACCAGTGTTACTACCTGACACGGTTTCACAAGAAGGTGTTTGGTGATGCAGCATAAACTTTCTGTAACCTCTAACGGGATGTGGCAAAAAGGCTACCAATGCCTTTGTGCTATTGCTTATAAAGCGGTCTATATCAGTTTTTTTACGATCGTTCTCCCTCAGATTTTTTATCAGGGCCTGTTGACTATAGATTCAATTCAACTTATTGAAAATATTAATTTTTTTTCTGGTGGTGGTTCTCTTGCGGCTACTGGTGACATTTTTGACTTGGCGCAGATGGCTTCACCTTTCTTTTCTACGGTGGTTTTGTTGGGCTTTGTAACTATGGTACTACACCTGGTGGGTTATTATAGCTTAATGATGGTTGCTGATATATTCCATAAAGGCGGACAACAACCTCCGTTATTTATAGTTTTAAAAGATGCTTTAGTTTTGGTGCTTAAGAGAGGCTTTATCGCAGTTTTGCTCTATTGGCTTATAGTTTTGGGTGCACAAGTTGTATTGCCTCCAGCGATTTTTTTCGTTGCTCCAGGTATTATGATTCCTGTTTTATTGGTAACAGAAAGATGTTCGTTGTTTCGCTCTATAGGGCGCGTGGTCAAATTAAATTTTGCTCATTCCTTCCCGGGGGGAAAGTGGGCGTTGTTCTTCCAGTTTTTAAGCCTTGGTGCCTTTGTGTACACTGGGGTGTTGCTTATGTTCTATTTCCGAACTTCAATTTATGACATCGATATTTTCTTAGGGATTACCAATACCTTATTTACAAGAGAAATTGACGGGCTACCTTTTAATGCTTTGTATGCTTTTGTTTTGACTTTTCAGCTACTGCTATGGTCGTTACTATTAGTTTTCACTTCTACTTACTCTGTAAGTGCGTATCATTGGGTGCGCGCATTCGACAAAAAGCTCCCCAGTGGTGGCGTAAGGGTTTGATGTGGCTCTTGCGCATCTATAAATATGCTTACTTATAGACAGATTTAATAAATGACTCAAGTTTCGTGGGTATCTTTCCGAATTTTGGCTAGGTATTACTCTGGAGTTTAGAAAATGAAATCACTTCTTATTATCATGACAAGTTTATTTTTAATCGCTTCCTGTAAGTCACGTCAGCAATCTAGTGAGTTGCTTCAGGAAGGAAAGATTGAGAGCTCAGATCAGCAGGCTAGTGCATTTGGTTTACCAGATGAGGTCACAAAGAAACTATCTAAAGACCGCCTACAAAGTCTTCAAGAAATAGAAAGACGATATAAAAAGACAAGTGAGTCTGTGAAGATTTTTGATAGAAAGGATCATCAAATCTCATATGAGCGATTTTTTCAGCAAAGAGGGCAGGTAAATATAACTGGTTTTAAATTCCCTAAGCAGCCAGGTTTAATGTTTCGATCTAACCGAACTTTGTATTCGCCGTCATCAGGTTCTATAGAGTTTGGGACAATTATATCGGTCTATCGGGGCAATAGTAATGATGCTATATATATTCATAAACTTAGAGCTGATAACAAACCTAAGCTAAAAGTTGCATTTGATATTGCCGATTTTTCTTCTGAATTAGCGAGCACTCTGACAAATGACCGGCGAAAATTTATGGCTCTCGAAGACGAACTTAGAGATATTGCTGAATTTATTTACCTTGTAGAGTTAACCTCAGCCTCTGATTATTTAAATCGAATGTTAAAGTATAAAACCTCTCCCTCTAAAAAAGCTATAGAAGAGTTCTTCCATAAAGCTATTATTGCGGTGTCTCCTTCACATGGAAGCACCTAACAGTAATGCATTATTTGTTTGCTATGGTAATTGAACAAACACCCAGCGCTGCATTGAATGAGACTAACTGGGTGCCAGACTATTTTAGTGGGTTTCAGAGGTCGAGCTTTCTACTAGACCCGG
>JANQHA010000589.1 GCA_028282865.1 Oligoflexales bacterium | reverse complement strand
TAAGAACCTCTTAGTCAGCCAAGCGGATTGGAAATTGACAGATTTGAGTTGTCCGCTGACGACTCGATCTGTTGCTTTCATATTGACGACCCAGGAGGTGGCACAGCCGGATAGTTCTAGAAACAATAATATTAAAATAAGGATTTTAATTTGATGTATTATCACTCATTATTTGTCGGCTAGTTAACGACAAATAATGACTGATAAAATGTAGAATCTTTTTTATTTCGGACAATTTCCTCAATATTCAGGCGTATATCTTAGAACATCTAGGGTATGGTTCATTTATTTCTTCTAAGCTTCTTATAGTACTGCTAAATGGTTGTACTTTACATCCACGATTAAATCGTTTTAGAAATTTTGTTTTGAATTTCTAATTTTTCATTGGGAGCGCATTCACTCAAGGCAGTTACTATTTCATTTATATTTATTGGTTTTGTTAAAAAGCCATTCATGCCGGCTTCAAAACACCGGTCTCTGTCTTCTTTAAAGGCACTGGCTGTTAGGGCGTATATTCGTAGTTTTGCAGGGGCAAATTGGCGTATTTTTCTAGTCGCTTCAACTCCATCTAACTCTGGCATGTGCTGATCCATTAAGACCACATCGTATTCGTAGGTTTTTACTGCGTCTACAGCCTCTAATCCATTTGCCACAATATCCACCCTATAACCAAGTTTGGCCAGAAGTTTTTTTGCGACCATTTGGTTCACTGTATTGTCTTCAGCCATGAGAATTTTCAAAGGATGTTCCATTGCCATATTGGGGTTGACTTCTGATAGTTTAACTTTTTTCTGAGACTTCCTAGTTTTCGTTTTCTCAGCTATGATGGCAAATTTAAAGGTAGAACCCTTGTTTAACTCGCTCTCTGCCCAGATTCTCCCGCCCATTGTGTCTATAATGCCCTTGCATATGGCCAGTCCTAAGCCTGTGCCTCCAAATTTACGGGTAGTTGATGAGTCAGCTTGATTAAAATCTTGAAAAAGTTTCGCCTTTGCTTCTTCTGGTATTCCTATCCCATTGTCTTTTACCGATACCTCAATTTCATATTTACCTTCGCTGACAGGTTTCGCTTGCACTGAAACTTGGACTTTATTATCAGTGAATTTAACAGCATTGCCAATGAGGTTTGTCAGAACCTGCCTGTATCTGGTGACGTCACCTCTTATCCATCTTGGTACGGTTTGATCTAATTGACACATCAAAATGCAACCTTTCTCAGAGGCTTTTGAATTAAGAAGATCAACTATTTCTTTTGTGTTTTCTTGGAGATCAAAGGGCTCAACCTCTAAGTCCATCTTTCCAGATTCAATCTTAGAAAAGTCTAGGATATCATTGATCAGTGTCAGCAGAGTATCACTTGAGTTTTGAACTGTTTTTAAGAGTCTAATATTTTCAGGGTTTTCGATATTATCTAAGAGGAGGTTTGTACAAGACAGAACGGCGTTCATAGGTGTTCTGATTTCATGTGACATTGTGGCAAGGAATTTTGCTTTTGCTTTGACGCCTTCTTCGGCGAGGTCTTTTGCTTTCATGAGTTCTTTCGTTCTGTGGTTTACTATGCTTTCAAGGTTCACTATAAATTTAGTTGTTAACCCAATGAGAAACATACAAAATAAAGCGAGGGCATAGTAAAATAAAGTCGCCTCTTTTTCATTGCTAACTAACTCAATAGATATTTGTTTTGATAGATCTTGTAATGCTACATCAATTTCATGAGAGGTGATGTCTTTTATGAGGCTATCAATATGAGTTCCAGCTCTTATTACAATGTCTAAATGCCTCATGGCTTGGGAGACCTTGGGTTTATCTCTTGCTGGAGTTTTATCCAGCATATTATTTTTAAGTTCTAATAACTTTTTTTTCTCTTCGACAGATGACTGAGTAATAAAGTTTAAAAGCAGAGTGGATAATCTTTTGGTATTTTGTTTAATATAGTTACTGTTAGAAGAAATAAAAACTTCATTGAGTAAAACAGGTAAGTAGCGTTCTGAATTTTTGTAAAATGAATTTTCAGACTTAAATTTCTCAATCTGAGATTCTTTTTTTTGAACAAGACTCTCTACCTTTTTCAACTTTTCGAAGTAATCAGATTTTTTATTTTTTAGAGTCATTAACTTCACTAATTTTTTATTCAATTCTCTTATTTTTCTAAGATCCTTAATGAGAGGATCGTAGTGTTCAAGAAAGTGGAATCTTGATTTCAAGATCAATCTATCTAAATTAAAGTTCACCTTTTGAATTTCTTGAATGATCTCTAATGATGTTTTCAATTGATAAAAGTTTTTCCCAATAGAATTTTTATAGGTAAGAGCTGAAATAGACCCTATTGAAAAAACCGCCAGGATCACCCATTTGGAGTGTTTTTTATTGATTTTTAAATTCATCAAGAGAGATTCCTTTATACTTTCCGGTGAGGGTCTTTAAAAAGGCTGTTATTAAATCAATTTCCTTGCGGTCTAAACTGCGGCCGAGTTGATATTTTGCCATTTCTTTTACAGCCTCTTCTAAGGTTTTTGCCGAGCCGTCGTGAAAGTAAGGATAAGTTAATGCTATATTCCTAAGACTAGGAACTTTAAAAAGATCATCCTTTCGTTCGGGGTGTTTCTCGACCATGCCAAATTTTTGAAACATATTTCCACCGACATTGACTCCTTGGTGGCAGGAGATACAGCCGTAGGATTTGAACAAGTTGTAGCCTTGCTTTTCCTTTTCATTTAAGATTTCTTTATTTCCCCTAAGAAATTGGTCAAATTTTGAATCTGGTGTTGTGAGAGATCTCTCAAATGTAGCAATGGCATCTTTGATGTTTTTTTGAGTTATACCGTCTGGATAAATTTTAGAGAATGTTGATGAATATTTCCGATTTTTTTGCAAAATTTTGATAACGTCTGTCCAATTAGATCCCATTTCCTTAGGGTGAGAAATAGGCCCGTCAATTTGGTCTTCTAAGGTTTCAGCTCTTCCGTCCCAAAATTGTTTAAAGTTAAAGCCACTGTTGTAGACTGTCGGAGCATTTCGATTTCCTATGGCCCCATTTATGCCTCTTGAAAATGGGAGGTTATCAGTGCCTCCTTTGGACAGAGAGTGGCAGCTGGCACAAGAAATAGTACCGTCTTTAGAGAGTTGAGGGTCATGGAATAACTGGTCACCAAGAGTCACTTTTCTTTGATCTAATTTATTTTCTAATGGAATAGGCTGTATAGGTTCGTTAATAGCTTGTGGCTTCTTCGAATGGTCTGTGGATTGGGCGAAGGAATACACTACAAGTAAAATTGGCATTGAGAGAACAAACTTTATCACTTGAATATTATCGGAATTCGCTTTTAGAAAATAAATTATAGATGAATTAAGATTTTGTTATGTGCAAGGTGTTACGATCAAAGACGGAGTGGCTAACATGAGGGTCGTGTGTGCGATGGGCTTTTAATCCACCCAGTCTCTTCTGAAAAGGTTTTTTAGATGTAAAAATCTAGACTCGATCTGAGACGACTCAGAAATGACTTCTCAAGGCTTAGAGGCTCAAAGTTTGTAGCTGTGTGTGTAGGCTCGGGGCCTTCTACCTCTCAGAGTCGCAGTAGTGCACTGAATGACTGCAGACTATCGGCCCTAGAACAGCTCAAGACCTCGATAGCCGTAGAGACCCTAACAGTCGAGACGGAAAAGACCGTAGCAGTCCACTCAACGTCTAAATCAGCTTTGAAAGTAGAAGGTCTAAACTGTGTCCCTTTGAATGAGAAGGTTAGGCACTTCAATGTTGATTTTACAGGAGCCAACCCTAGTCAAGGTTCCACTTCCTAACAGGGTATCTGAACCGTAGAACCACATTTAATTGTGATTTTGAAGGCTTGCGAATTTTTCTGATTTTTTTCCCGTTTCAAATGGCGGATTCGTGGCCTCCCTTTAAATATCAATACCTTAGCTGTGGGTCAGCCTGAAAATAGCCCTAAAATTTTGCAAAAGGAATGAACCTTGCTTAGTTAGTTTGATATGTCATATAAGGTATTGAGAACATTAAGGCTACTGCTACTTATAGTTCCAATTTTCGTCGTTAGTGGACAAACTTGGGCAACTTTGTGCGAAGATGCTATCGGTCCTAAATATAAAGGACCAAATATTCTTCTTCGTAGCAACTCTCCCGATTCTTTCAGAACATTGATTCCAGATTCACTTTTCACAGTTGCAGACTCCTGGGCTTTACCTCTAAAACCTCCGGCAAAAGCTGCTATGGAAAGGATCATTGAAATAACTAGAACATTTATTAACGAAGGTCCTGGCTTGGTTGAAGCTGTTTTATATGGTCATTTTGCTAGATCTAACAAACTGCTTGAAAAAACAGAGGCTATGGGAATTACATTTGATTCTTCTCCTATTCCCTACGATAGGCTACCTGATAAATATAAAAGAGAATGGGATCTATACAAATACGGTGGAAAGCCCATGCCAAGAAGGTGGGTATTTGAAGCAGTAAAAAACCTGACATGGAGATTAGGACAACTACCAAGTACTCGTTATCTTTTTGAAGATGCTGGTCCAGTAGATCAAATGAAAAGCATGGTTGAAACTGGTCAACTGCAACTTGTAGCGAAACTTTTTACCAATTTAACTGATGCCGAGGCCAAAATTATTTTTGGACAAAATATCACCGCTAGAGATGTTTTACTTAGCATAGAGTCCATGCCTTAAAAAGAATTTCACATTTTTATTTCAAAAATCTAGCCATAGCTGCTTTATTAGGAATAATTCTATGATTAGCTGTAGCTCCTCTAACTCCTATTCCAGCTAAATTCATATAGTGCTCCATAGTATCAGAGTCTTGCCATCCACAAATGGCTCTAACTTGAGCAGGTGCTACTCCTTGTCTCATAAGCTCTGTAGCAAAGCTAGCTCTAAGCTGTTTGAAATTTAATTCCTTGAGTCCTATTTCCCTAGCAAATGCTTTTATTATTCTAGCCTGATAACCTTTTGCCCAACCGTCGAGGCGAGGTCATATATATTCAGTGTTTTCAGTGCGATTTTTAAGGCTCAACATAAATTCTCGAAACTCGTCATTCATTTCAACTTGTCGCCAATATTTCCCCTTGGTCGGCCCTATGCTTCGAGTTTTAGTGTCGTAGGCTTGCTCTATAGAAATGAGATTGGTTTCAAAATCAACTTTATTCCATGACAGAGCGTACCGTAGAATAATTCAAATAGTCTACTATCAGTTACAATTTGATTCTCCTTGATACCGGCAAACCCGTTCTTTCAATGTCGTTTCGATTTAAAATATTCGTTTTGTCCCTTTGTTTTTATGTTTTGTGACGAGACCAGTATGGGTCATTTGACTGGATTGAAAAATACCCATAAAGTAAAATTACTATTTTAAAAACAACAACAATAAAAGTGGCAATGATATATAATTTTAGTGACTTAGATGACTTTTTAATATTCCTAGAGGTTGTTGAGAGTGGGAGTTTCACGAAAGCCGCAGATCGATTAAATATTCCTAAGGCTAATTTAAGTAGAAAAATAAGCAGATTAGAGAAAGATCTTGGTGTAACTCTACTTGAAAGAACAACGAGATCCCAAAGCCTCACAGAACAAGGAAGAATATTCTTAGAACACTGTCAAAAAATAAAGTCTGAAATTGATGTTGCTCAAACAAATGTTGTTCAGTCAATTACAGATATTTCAGGGCCATTAAAGATAGGTACTTCGGTCGGAGTAGCCCACGAAATTTTGAAAGAGAAGATCTTTAAATTTCTACATAAATACCCAGAACTTTCTCTTGATCTGGTTTTAACCAATCAAAGAGTTGATCTAGTCTCAGAAGGATATGATGCTTTAGTAAGAATTGGACAGATGGAAGATTCATCATTGATCGCAAAAAATCTTGGGACCATTAATATAAAATTATTCTGTCATCCAGAGCTGGAAAAAAATGTTAGTAAAATTTCGTCATTAGAACAACTTAAAAATATGAGAATGTTATTGATGGGATCTATTCAAAAAAATAACTTGGTAAGGCTATATAAGAGAAATAAAAAATTTGAATTTCATGCCGACAAGAGTTTGATTATTGATGATTTTAGCTTACTCAAGCAAGCTGCAATTGATAAATTAGGGGTTGCCATCATCCCTACATATATGTGCAAAGAAGAGCTTAAAAAAAATAAGCTGGTTAATATTTTACCTGAATGGGGGATGCCTTCAGTCGATGTGTATGCCGTATATCCAAAATATAGGTCCAATATTAAAAAGGTTGGTCTTTTCTTAGATTTCTTAGAAAATACGTTTTCTAAGAAATTTGATGGAGCGATTTAATACTCTGTAGTTGAGTGACCATGATGAACGGTTAGAGAACGATAGGAAGGCATTTTGGGAAATGCTACAAATGTTTGTTCCACGAACAAGCTATCGGTTAGAAGGAGAAGCAGATATTTTATCGTTAGGCTGTGGAACTGCTGAGAGCTTCGCTCCCTTTGACTCAGGCTGCTTCGCTGGCCTGAGTCGTCGGTCGCTGCGCTTTAAAAAAGGGTAAAAGAGAAAAGGGTTACTTAGGCATCCTCACCAGGCGAAAGCCAACAAAGCTGAAGCGGTCCTCAGGCCCCCTGCCGTCGCGATTGGCCGACCGCACGTCCTCCGCACCATAGCTCCAGCTGCCGCCACGTATAACGCGGAGGGAGCCTTCATCACCTGTAACTGCAATATGGCCATCTGTAGATGCATTTGTATAGCTATTCACGTAGGCATCACCTGTCCATTCCCATACGTTGCCTAGCATATGCATAAGACCGTAGTCATTAGCACAGTATTCAGGAGAACGATTATTTAGTATAGGAGACCGGCAAGATGTGACCGCTCTTGCGTATTCAGCAACATCTTCTGAGTTGCCCCAATAGAAAGCAAAATTACCATCAAAATCATCACCCCAGTAACGAGAGGCATTCTGGAACTCAACTCCACGAGCTGCATATTCCCACTCTGCTTCTGTTGGGAGGCGGTAAGTGGCACTAGGGTCAATTATACTAAGTGCACGAGCAAATTCCTTAGCCTCATTATAAGTGACATAGACGGCTGGATTGACGTCGCCTTCTTGCACATAGTTTTTGCCCTTCCAAGGCTCTTGACCTGTCACAGTTTTGTACTGAAACTGTGTAACCTCAAATTTGCCGATATGGAACTTACTGAAGTTTCTGCCTTTAACGGGTTTCTCATCATTTTGACCGTCTTCACTTCCAATAAGCACATTCTGAGCCTCTGGAATTTCACAAAACTTCATTTTTACGTCATCAATCAGGGTTAATTCAAAAGGGTTTGCACAATCACTATCTGCACTGAATGCTGTTTGTGCA
>JANQHA010000583.1 GCA_028282865.1 Oligoflexales bacterium | reverse complement strand
CATACTCGATGTCGACTTAGGCAGGTCAGACTTTGGTGGGGTAACTCTCGCTGATACCGTAAGGCGTGCGCTGCCGTCGGTAGCTATTATCATGTGTTCGGGAATGGATGATGCTTCAACTATTTTTCAGTGTCTTAGTGCTGGAGCAGACGATTTTATTTCTAAGAAGTCTGATAGCGGTGAGCTAAGTTTGCGGGTGATCAATTCTTTTAAATTAGCGATGTTCAAGCATGGCAAGAATATTTCTCAGCTCGATACTAAGGTCATGCCTGATCAGAAGTTTTCTGGTGAGTATTTAGAGCAAGTGTCAAAGCGGATTCCCCGGATATTAGGCTCAGCAATTTCAGCGGTGCATGTTTTTGGAGAGTCTGGAACTGGTAAAGAAGTCGTCTCAGAAATATTTGAAAGTTACTTAGATAAAAGCACACCTTTTATGCGGGTAAATTGTGGAGCCATTTCTCCAACTCTGCTCGAAAGTGAGCTATTTGGTCATATCAAAGGTGCGTTTACCGGTGCAGGATCGGATAAACGTGGCTATATCGAGAGTGCTGATGGTGGCTGGATTTTTCTCGATGAGGTGGCCACCCTAAGCTTGAATGCGCAGACTGCATTACTGAGGGCTATAGAGAATCAAGAAATTATCCGGGTCGGAGATAATAAGACTAGAAATGTTAAAGTTAAGTTTCTGTCAGCGACTAATGAAAACCTTGAACAGAAAGTTAAGGACGGAAGCTTTAGAAAAGATCTATGGCAGAGGCTATGTGAAGCTGAGATTTACTTACCTCCGTTGCGTGAACGGCCAAACGAGATTGAGCCTTTGGTGCGTTTTTTTTGTAAAACTATGAAGGGAGGCCCTTATGAGATTTCTCCACCGGCGTTGGAAGCATTGTGTGGAGCTCCATGGCGGGACGGAAATGTCAGGGAGCTGAGAAATACTTTACGAGCTATGACTGAGTTGCATGTTGATAAGCTGTTAACACCTATTTCGATTCCCGCTAGGCTTTGGGAGTCTATTGATGAGTCGGCGGCCTCTATCGAGGATGAGGTGAGTCACCGTCCAAAAGCTTATGGTAAGGTTGGCAAGCAGATCGTATTGACTTGGGACCAAAGTGAGCCACCGACTTTTGATGATTTAGCCGATAAGCTATTACTAGAGCTTACCAAGCTTATAGCGAATGGTGGCAAAGTATCTCTGAGGTCGTTGTCAAAAGACATCGGCATCTCTCGAAGCACTTTATCTGGAAGGTTAAAAGGGCTTGTTCAAAAAGGATTGATCGATTTAAAAGATTTGGTGTCTCATGTTGGGATCAGTGATAGTTGATCATTGTGGGGAGTGTCATGCAGTTTGAAATAGAAAAGGTTGGGGAAAACAAAGTCACCTTACAGCCTGCTGGAGGTTCGCTTGATGATATGGAGCTGCGTAAAAGGCTTCATGATGCTAGTGCTTCCATGCGTACCATCAAGCTATGTATCAATGGCATAGAAAATGGTTACAAATTTGATGACGACGCCGCTCCTGCTAAACTTAAGGCCTTGACTCAGGCGTGTGACCGGTTGACGGAAGAAGTTGATTTTCTGGAACGGGTCTACGGGGCGTTTGTCGAGGTCTGAGCAATTCAACCAATTTATAATCTCATCTTTTTTGAAGTCGGTATCGCTTTGATACCACTAACGGAATGCCGATCTGCTCCCCTGTTTTTAAGTGCTTGTTTTTTTTGACGAAATATGTGAAAAAGCAAATTATACAATCTGGCATAGCCATTGCAGAATAGTCACTAGAAACACGTAAGTGGTTTATTAATTGTTTAACTTTAAAAGCGAGGTCATTGATGATTTTTAGCAAAACTAAGGTAGGTAATGTCGTTCTTTTCTTTACAGTATTATTCTCTAACAGTGCTTTAGCAAAACGAGGTGGTGACGATAGTAAAAATCGTCGTGGAACCGATACATTTCTGGTCAGAGATGTGAATAGTAAAAAGTGTTGGCATATCAGGGGTGGTTCTTCAATGGATCGAACGCCCGTTTGGACATGGAACTGCCAACGTAATAGCAAGCGTTTTCAGTTTAAACTTGTTCCTGTTAATCGTCGGGCTCGCATTGAGCGTGGCAAACCAACTGGTTGGTTCTATATGGTAGACAAAAACTCAGGGAAGTGTCTGCATGCGCGCGGTGGTGGTTATAATGATCGTGACCCGCTTTGGTTATGGGAGTGTAGTGATCTTATGGATACTGAATATGCTGGTCGTGCTAGTTTTAAGTTTATTCCAACTCGAGCTGGCAGTTATAAGATCAAAGTGCGCAGCAGCGGTAAATGCCTTCATGTCAGGGGGGCGAGTCATGCTAATCGTACCGAAATTTGGACATGGTCTTGCGTAAAACCAGTTCCAGATCATATGCGTTTTCAACTTTTGCCTGTCAGAAACCGTGGTGGTAGACGCTAGTCGACAGATGAAATGATTATGATAAAGCCCGGCTGCGGTGGTAGCCGGGCTTTTATTTTTCCATCTGCCCAGTTGTATTCCAGTAAACTTAGTATTTTACAGTAATGCTACAGTATCTTTCTGGTGTCAGCTAAATTATTTGCGTTGATAATGTTTAAAATGTAGAAACCCGGAACTATTTATTCTTTTGGGGGGCTGTATTATGAAATTTTTAGGTTTAATAGTCGCAGTAGTATTTCTAGGCTGCAGTCAGCAAAGTGCCATGATGGATAGCGAACTAGCGGCAAAAAATTCCAAGAAAAATAATGCCGTTTTGCCGAGTTGGTACGGCTACCCAGCTTATTCTGCAGCTAAGTTTTCTGGTAATACTAAAGTAGTTCATGATGTGATTCTACCGGGTAACCCTAGTGTTGACTATGAATCTCGGCCTGCGCAGCTCGCTAATGGTGACATTGTTGTGCTTTCTGATAAAGGGATTCATTGGCTGAATAAACAAAAAGGACATTACCGGATTTTATCTGGCTTGTACTTTGACGCTTCTTCTCCTGCAGTACTTAGCGATGGAGAGACCGTGGTTGCTGCAACATCTCAAGGAAAGTTGGTATGGGCAAAAAACGGTGAGAAATTATATGAGTTTAACCTCTTCAAAGAAGATTATGACGAAGAGGTTACAACCACTATTTATCCGATTGTCTTGAGTAATGATGTTGTCGTAGCAGTTGCTAACTATGGTGGCGGTTTTAGGGGCGATACTGAAATCTTTTGGTTAAAAGATGGCGATAAGGTTCACTCACCCTATATTCTTCCTAATAGGTCACCTGGTGGGGCTGTGCGACTTGGTGACGATTCGGTAGCAATCATAGTCGATAAACAAGTTTTTTGGTTAAAGGACGGCAAGAAGATCGCAGTTTCGGAAATTGATTCAAAGACGGGGTCGATTCCGGTTGTGCTAGAGGATGGTGAGACCATTGTCTTTCCAACTTATTCAGGGAAGGTCTACTGGCTCAAAAAGGGTGGTGCGCTAAAGTATCCGACGCTTGATTTAGGGGAGAACCTCGGTGTTGTTAATCCCGCGCTGCTTGGGGGCGGCGAAGTTGTAATAGGCCCGGGGTACAAGGGCCGAGTTTTTTGGGTAAAAGATGGTAAAGTCTTAGCGCAGTTTCA
The DNA here is from genome assembly GCA_028282865.1 of Oligoflexales bacterium. GTDB lineage: Bacteria > Bdellovibrionota_B > Oligoflexia > Oligoflexales > CACXFL01 > JANQHA01. The sequence continues at coordinate 3,297 of JANQHA010000583.1, read as the reverse complement.
TGACAAAGAGGGCCAGAAAATATGTGGGGGATACCCTTATTCCCGGTTATCGCCTTATGGATATAAAGATGGCACAACCGTCATTGTCCATTCTTGCCCGGGACCCGGCAAGGCGAGATCTTTTATTTGGTTAAAGCGTGGCAGTCGTCTCAGTACCCTGAAGTCAAAGCCTTATGAGTATTTCCAAGCCAGCCCGTATATACTCCCAAGCGGTGAGTTTGTCTTTTTCTCCCGGGATTATGACCGTGAGAGGGAGCCGGAGTTAGAAGTTAAGGCGAATTGGATCCATTAAAATCCCTAGTGCACTGGGCCCTTCTCCTCTGAGGTGGGTTCAGCCATTCGTTTGAAGATCTACTAGCTCATAGCTTAGACTTCTTTTTTGTTCTAATGAATACCCAAAAAAGGAACTCAATTCTCGTAGAGGCTTTCTCTGTTAGCCTTAGTAGGTAATTTGGTGTTTATCAAATTATTTATTGACATAACCTTCACAAAAAATTATCTAGTTATCAACAAAATTTCACACATTAAAACGATTTCAGTCTTTTCTGAATGAGCTTTGTGTCTCTAAGCCTTTACGGCAGCGGAGTCCGCTACAATGGATGTTGCTAAGCTAGTCGCATACTTTTTGTTGAATTTATTTTTGGTCCAAGCTCTTACCGGACGGGTGGTCGCGCAATCAAATATAGGCACTGATACCCAGGAGTCGTTTCATAGGCAGCTTGATGCTCAACTTGATATGGTTAACAAGAGTAGCAGCGAGTTTAAAAAGCAAGCTGCGGAGCTGATTAGCGAGGCCAGGAGGGCATTTAACGAAAATAGATTGAGTGATGGTCAGCGGCTTATGGCCGAAGCGCAGGCAATACTACTTGGCCGTGGTCAATGGCAGCAGTTTAGCCATGCTATAGACCAGAAGCTTAACTCTGGTGTGGTCCGCCGTGCTTTCTCTGATAAAGATCGTAGGTCCTTGTTTGCCCTAGCACAACAGCTGCGTAGAGATAATACGATTCATGTTAACGATGACTCTAACGAAGTGGTTGATTTTGAGTCCTACACGGTAGCTTATTTTTTAATTACTGAATTAGTTGATATTACCTTAAAGCAACGATTTATCAGTCACATCGCACTTAAGCACCAAGTTGAAGAAGTTAGGAAACATTATTTTAAGTTTGTTCATCAGAGTATCAGTGCTAGTAAGGCTCATCACCGGTTAAAAACGGTCGGTATCAATGAGTTTTTATCTTTGCAAGATAGATGGCGGAAGCTGGACCAGTACGCAACGGTTCAAGCAATGTTGGAAGGTGCTGTTACCAGAAAGCTACAGCTGTTGGCATTGAAAGACACCGGTGATCTACATAAAATAGATCAAGCGATTCGTCATATTGAAGATGCTATAGGCTTTTACAAAGCAGATAAAATTCGTTCCGGAAATTTATCTGCGTCAGCTTCTTTAAGAGCTACTTTTCCGCTTAAATTAACTGTTAAGTTTGACGATCGGGTCTTGTCCCATATTTTGAAAATGCGTCTCACTTTAAGGTATCTCGAAAGATATCCGCATAATTTTAGCCATGTGTTCCTTAGCAAGTTACGCAGGTTATATGATCAAGTATTAGTAGCAACTCCTACTGATGTAGCGAAACCTATGGGTCAGTTTAGAGATGCTGTTACTAAACGACTCAAAGATACTAAGACTCTGCCCGATGATTTCGATATGGTTGCCGCTAAGATTAGGCCCGGGCTGATTAGAAATCGTATGAAACACTTTTTATATGAAGTTTTACAGAAGCTTAATTTTGCCGAGAAAGAGTTTCATGCAAATGTCAGCTTCATTGGTTCTTTTCAGAAGAGCTATAATATGAGCGTAGATCAGAGTTTGGGAGAGCTTCGACGGGCTGTATCGATCTTAGATCACAAGATAGCTTTTTCCGAAAATATCCATGCGACTAGTAACTTGTTTAAGTATCAAGGTCGCATAAAGTTTCTACTAAGTTCCTATTTTGAAGCTCTCTCGAGGCGTTCGAGCAATGTCAAGGAATATAGCGACCTGATTGTCCACAAGCTAACTATGATCCCTTTTAAGCAAAAAGGACTATTTATTGATGCTAAAGATCGTAAGAAGCTTAGCAAAATCTTTTCAGTAGACGTTAGTGAAGCGCGAGACGCTGCCATATATACCAAGGAAAACTCTTACAGGTTAGCGATTGGTTTATCGGTTATTACCTTCGGTCTAGCTTATATACCATCGGCTGCGGCATTGTCCGTTACTTACGGAGGTGCGACCGTATTATCTACAGCTGGAGTGGTGGCAGCCGCTAATATAGCTTCGAGAGCGACTTTTTTTGCGACTGCAAGCCTAAGTGCCGCTGAGCGTTTTCACCGTGATGGTTTGATGGCTTTAACTAACTACGGAACCTATATCGATATATTTACAGCCTTTGCTTCGCTTCCAAGGGTCATTGCTGGCCCGATCACAGCTAGTAGTTGGTACGGCAAACTTTTTCAAAATACTAGGAATCACATTGGTATGTATCAGGTGGAGGCGGCAGCGTTGGTATGGATTGGGCAAGGGCTCATCGGCGCTTACGAAGTTTATAATGCGGAGTCTATTGCTAAAAAACTTTCATTTGAGGAAGGCCGACCCGTTAGTGCTAGTGAAATACGCTTGCAAGGGATGCGTAACATTTTGATGGCGGTTATCATGCAACGTATTAATGCCAAAGTATACCAAGTTGGTAGAGCTAGACATGGTGATGCTTTCGATGAAGTTATTTCCCCTTGGAAGGCAAAAAACAGCCCCACATTGAAGCGACTTCGTAATATTACACGTTACCCAACTGCGGTGAAAGAGAGCTTCACTAATTTTTCTAGTAAGCCTGTCAATAAATGGCTTAAACCATTTACCTATACCGCCGGAGCCGGTAGCGCTGTTTGGACGGCTATCACTGTTCCTGCTCAGAGTTGGGTCTTTTTAAATGAAATATCATTATTTAGTTATACAAACTTGGATGCGAACTACACCGACACCTTATTGGAAGTTGAACCACTGCCAGATCTTGTGGGAGATGAAATTGCGGTTTTAGCTGTAGGTTTCGATCCCTCCGATATTCTTTATGCTGGCGCCTTGGCAAAAGGCTCTACAGTCACTGAGCGAATGAAGTTTGGCAACGATAGATTTAAGACACTAACTTTTAGTGGCCCAATGGACTTATTTGAACAACTTCACGAGCTAGCTCAGCATCACGGGCCTATAAAATACTTGAAAATTGCTACCCATGGACTGCCTGGTATGCTTTACACGCC
>JANQHA010000480.1 GCA_028282865.1 Oligoflexales bacterium | reverse complement strand
TCGTCGCTTTCTCCATCGCCATCGTATGATCCCATAATAAAGGTACCAGCAGGAATAGTTACAAACTTCATCTTTACAACATCCGTCACCTTATCACTATTGTTCTTCAAATAGTTCGCCCATATTCCGTGAGGGTCATAGAGCTCGCCATCTTTAGGTCCACAGAGAGCGATGCTTGCTATGAAAGTAGAAAAAATAGTTATAGCGCCGATTTTAATGATGTTCATTTTGACCTCCCGAGATCTTAACTATCTCACGGTTTCGGGGTTGGTTAGTATTCTGTATGCTACGTCTAGGATCGTATGTCATGTTGATAGTCGAAATGCAATTTAAAATTTTTCTAAATAATTTTAATGGTTTAGTAAGAGGTAGGGCTACCACGCTAAAAGGCAGCTAAATGTTAACGAGCTTTCTCTATGCTGCCGTTGACATAAACCTTAGACTTATTACGAGGGTTTGATACTTGAAAGCTAATCTTGTCTGACTGCTTGTCGTATAGGAAATCGAGTTTAGATGGTAGAAAGATTGGGGCGATAAACTTTGCCTCGAGTTTAAACTTGTCAAAAGCACCGTGAAATTGCGCTGCGCAATGAGCTAATGTCCACATTCCGTGTATTATGTGGCGGCGAAAGCCAAACATCCGAGCCGTACGTTTGTGAAGATGGATTGGGTTATAATCACCACTGATCCGAGCATATCGTTGACCTAAATAGTAATCTAACTCCCACTCTTTCTGCTGCCATACCGTGTCTGCTACCACCTGCTTTTTGTTGCTTTGAGTTCGTTTTAAACTAGTTTTAGGGTTTCTAGAAATGTATGTTCCAACACTTTGCCAGACGACCTTCTGGTCTATTGATGCGTGGGTTAAAACTTCAAACTCAATGTGATCTTCATGTTCTTTAAAACCATTCAAAAAACATGTCACATCTATAGGCTCGTACCTTCGTACCGGACGGTGCTGAACTATTTTATGTTGTGTATGGATCAAACCTAAAGCCTTAAATGGAAATGTCTGGTGGGTTATCATGGCCACCATAATCGGGTTTGCCATCATCTGTATGTAGGTTGTTGGGACAAACTCTTTCTGATTAAAGTCACAGATCTCTTCGTATGACTTGAGATGGTCATCGTTAATTTTCAAACCGCTAGCATGGGCGCTCATACAAGGCTGCTCTTTTATGTTTGGGTTATATCGAGGCTTAGTACTAGCAAATGCTTTGAGAAAAATAGCTGCTAAAGAAGGCGCCTTATCAAAGTAGAGCGATAGCTGGTCTTGGCCCATGAGTTTGTCCTATCAACGATTTCGTTTATACAGGTATCTTCGCCATTCTGATTTAAGACCTCCGGATCTCCAAAAGCCCCAAATCGTTCCACAGAAGAAACCTAGCACATGTTCGGTATTCGCGACATTAGGAATAATTCCGACAAGGCAAATAATCATCCAAATAACCATGAATACGACCGTGCCAGGGGATAATGTATAAGCGCTATTATATTTATATTTAGTCATCATCCAAATATATCCTAGCAGGCCATAGACGACTCCAGACATACCGACAAAGAGCGGTCCTGAAACCAAGTATTGCCCGGTATTTGCTATTGCTGCCAGCGTCATCACAAATAGCAGTATGTACCGCGATCCTTCTATCTTCTCTATCTGTGTTGATAACTGGTGAAGCCAAAGCATGTTAAATACTATATGTAAAAAACCTCCATGCATAAATATTGGAGTGATGATTCGCCATACTTGTCCGGATTTGATCTCATAGAAATGCTTTCCCATGTATTCTGAGTAGTATAGTTTGTATTTCAACCATTTGTATGTTGGCAGGTCTAAAATAAAGGTCGCGAAAATCGACAGGAGAATCAAAGTTAAGGTTACTGGAGCGTATCCACTGCTACTGCCAAATACATCACGCCTAACATTTACAAACCTACTACGATCAACTTTTTTTACAGCTGATTTCTTTTTTGAGACTTGGAATATCTTATTTTGAGGGTCAGTGGCAAATAACTTCAGCTGCTCTCGGACTTCAGATATTCTATCTTCCTCTTCGACCCAGATTTGGAAGCTGTCATCAGTTTGTTTTTGTGACTCGGCGTTGATACCCTGAGTGCTAAGAAATCTAATGAATTCATCACTCTGCTTTCTTGATGTAAGTAAACCGGCTTTTCTCATTTACTCCTATTTCCTATTAGGTAGGGACGTTTGAGCTACCGTAGCGGGAGGCCCAGATGACGATCATAAATATACTTATATACTGATATGTGATTGTCGCATCAAAAAAAGTGTTTTGAGTTATTGCGTTCATTGCGTTCGAAGATAGAGAGATTAAAAAGCACTGATACAGTATAGACGAAATAGGATGGTCCTTCGAGTATAGGTATAGTTGCCTAAGAAAGAAAAAGCCCGCGCAAATGATCACCGCTAATCCAATGATTCCGGCACATGCTAGAATCTCTAAATAGGAGTTGTGAGCATTATATTTTCGTTCTAGATCATGAAAACCCATCTCGTTGTAGTAGTGTGTTCGAAGAAACTGCGTGATGAATGCATAACCTTGGCCCCATAACGGGCTGTCTAGGAACATCTGCCAGTGAACCTTCCAGAAAATAGCTCGTTCACCAATGACACTAGTCAGGTCAGTAGAAAGGTTAATTTCTTTGAAGCGTTTAAATATTCCAGTAAGGTAACCTAAGCATGGGACTAAGACTGCACAGATTAAAAGGAACCACTTTCGGTATTTTTGAGCCTTTTTAGGTAATTTGCTGAATAAAGGCAGCGCTAGCAGGTAGGTAAATGCAACCATTGCAGCGAACCTACTACCACTTAGAAAAATAATGCAGATCTGTAGGCATGCTATTACTAAATAAATAGCAGTGAACTGAATGGAAGCAAAACTTTTGCTTAAATTACTCCAAACTAACGAGTAAAAGAAACAAAACAGGGTTAGCGCGGAACCGGCGAGAGAAAGTGGGTGACCGTAAAGGCCCATTGCTCGGTATCTGCCGTCGTTCATTAAGTTTGTTGCAGGCATAATGTTGCCAGGTAAGCGATAATCAAAACCAGTGAAGTGTTGAAAAGCAGCGTATAGAAATAGTGTAAAGCTGGCTAATAGTGACCCGAGAGAAAAGTACTGCAGTAGGCGCTCCGGTAAATGAGGCTCGTCGGTCGTGGGTGCAGTAAGAGTTTTTTTTGCTCTATAGAAGTAACTTATTAATAAAAGGACTACACCAGTGCCGAAAATACCTCCAGATATTCTGCTTGAAAACAGCTTTGATGTTTTAAACAGGTTTTGTGTGGTATAAGTTTCGAAACTATATGTTTCCGGCTTTAAAAATAGATAATTTATAATGCTCGATAGAGGGAAAACTGCATATATAATCAACAATGCGATCGCGATCTTAAAGATGTTCTTATACTTTGAGTCGTACTGGCTTTGACGATATAGCAAAAAGCCTGGAATGATAAGGGCGAAAAAACCTATTCCAAACGATTGGAGGAATACTCCCATACTTAAGAATAGCGGTAATATAAAAAAAACGTACATACCTTATCCTAGAGTGAAAAGCTTCAAAACATACTGTTTTATCCTAGCACGTCTTAGTGTTGTGACCGACGTTTTTTTCTTGTAAAGTATATGTCTTGTGGTTGAAATTTCATGGCCGGTTCTTTTTAGAGTGCTACTGGTTGTGCTGGCATAGATAGCTTTTGGCGCATTGTCAACAGCGGTCTTGCTCCAAACTCTCATGGTGGATTGGTTATACAGAGTAAGCATTTCTGGAGTATCAGCGTATGCAAAAATATCAAGTTACGGTAAACGAAGTTACTCACAGTATTTCTGCTGATCATGATATGCCGCTGCTATGGGTTATTAGAGACCTTTTAAAGCTGAAAGGCACTAAGTTTGGTTGTGGAAAAGGCTTGTGTGGCGCGTGTACTGTACACTTAGATGGTAGCGCAGTGCGCTCGTGTTCTTTGCCTATTGCAGCTGTAGGAAAAGCTAAGGTGACCACTATTGAAGGGGTCTCGACCGCGTCTAGCAGCCTTGCACTGCGAGAGGCCTGGGACCAACTCAACGTCGCTCAATGTGGCTATTGTCAACCGGGACAAATTATGAGTGCCCTATCTTTGCTGCGCTCTAACCGGCGGCCTAGCGACTCCGATATTGACAGGGCGATGAGTGGCAACCTATGCCGGTGTGGGACCTACCTCAGGATTAAGAAAGCGATTAAAACAGCTTCTATATCAACGTGAAAACCCGAGTAATTTGACTTTTACCAAGTGGTTGCATACCCTTATATTAAATTCAAATAAATCTACACAAGGAGGTGTCGTGGTGAGGCTTAAGGGATGGCGAATATCGTTATTTTTTGCTCCGGTAGCAGCTGCAGCTGTTTATTTTTCCACAGAGTCAGAACTAATTAGTTCTCAGAGATCAGAAAAAACTGAAATTTTAACCTTAAAAGTAGATCAAGGAGCTCAAATCCATGAGCTTTACCGAGCGGGTTACGATGTGACTGGCATCGACTTCGGCAAGAACTTAGTTGATGTCTATGTCGATGAAAACTCAAAGCAGCTACTTCTAGGACAATATAAAAATCTGAAAGTAGTCAATAGCAACGCCATTGATCGAACCCTAGCTCCAGACGCTAATTACACCAATCCCGATGAACTAAAGGAGTTTTTAGACTCATTGGCAGCAAAAGCTCCTGAGATTTCTCGCCTAGAAGTGATTGGGCAATCTATTCAAGGGAGGGATATACTCGCGCTAAAGATCACTGACAACCCGGACACCCGTGAACTTGATGAACCAACTATCCTGTTTAATGCGATGCATCATTCTCGAGAAGTAATGACCACCGAAGTAACCATGGATATAGCAGAGTACTTAATAGATAACTACGGTGTTGATGAGAAGGTTACTCATTGGGTTAATAATACGGAAATATGGGTCCTTCCGATGCTAAACCCAGACGGTAATAACCGCGTTTGGAATCAAGATAAGATGTGGCGTAAGAATGTTCGCGGTGGCTACGGGGTTGATATCAATCGTAACTACCCATACAAATGGGGTGCCTGTAGAGGCTCTAGTGGGTTTTCTTTCATGCAAGACTACCGCGGCCCGTCGGCTGCATCGGAGCCCGAAACTCAAAACTTGATGAATCTAGTCGCCAGAACTCAACCCGTATTTAATATATCTTACCACTCTTATAGTGAGCTGGTAATTTATCCGCTCGGTTGTGAAGGCCAGCGCGCGGCTAATAAAGAGGTTGTTGAAGGTATAGGTCAACAGTTGGCTCAAAAGCTGCCTAGCGATGACGGTGATTCGCATTACCGTCCAGGGACTGCTTGGGAACTAATTTACGCAGTTGATGGCAGCGATATCGACTGGATGTACGCGGAGCATCATGTGGTCCCTTATGTTATAGAGCTTAACGCCCGAAGATTGGGTTTTCATCCAGATTATCGTTGGCGGCAGCCTACCGTTGAGAAGCAGCGTGCTGGTTGGGGGTTCCTTCTTGATCGCCTGACTCAAAGCGGTATTCGCGGTGTTGTTCGTGATGACTCTGGGCAGGTTTTAACTGATGGCACCGTTACCTTTACTAAAGTCGGGTCGGCCACAGCTAGCGCTTCCACTTATCGTCTTAAGAAAGATGGGACCTATCATATAGTGCTTAAGCCAGGAAGCTATAAGCTGACTTTCAATGCTACCGGGCGAAGTATTACTAAAGAAATACTGGTAGGCGATGATCTCGTCGTGCAAGATATAGAGATATAAAAGGTCTGCTCACTGACCCTTTTTATTAGAGTGTCAGTTGTTTTTTGGTTGGGGTCTGTATTGCCATCTAGAGGCCCCTGCTACTCTAGTTTCCATTTCGGCAGTATAAGCTGTGCTTCCCTTAGGGCTTGCTGGTCTATGGTGGTAAATCTCCGATTTTGTTTATCTAGCCTCATAACTCTTAAAGTACGCGAGTTGCCATCTCGGTATATTCCAGCAACCTCCTCGCTTGGAGCAATATCTTCCATAGCCTTGATGACTTCTGTTGCAGCTCCGAGATCTAGTCGGACATTGTGATCGTTTACTCTTGCTGTCCCTGATGGGAGGTTGCGGGTGATGGTTCGTAGTTTGAGAGCTGGGTTAGATTTTATGGCTAAGGCGATGCTTTCTGCCGTTACGCGTTTAGAGTTAATAACAAAGAAACTGTCATCGCCTAATGTAAATATCTTAAATTTAGAGTCCCCTAGTCCTTGGCTTCGGAAAGTTTGTTTTAATTCATCAACCGTTTTTGAAAGGTACTGATTGGTAGATAAAAAAATATTTGATCTGGTTTCTTGTAGCGATTGGTATAATCCTTTCACTTTGTTGACGTCACTGTCTAATCCTCCGCCAACCTGCTCGACAAGCTGATGTGTTTTGGAGTACAGCTCTTCGATGTGCTGATGTGCCGATAATAGAGCGTGAGCTCCTAAACCCATAACATCGGTGTGACCAATTACGGTAGGGTTATTTAATGAATTAAATTGCTGCCTAGCATTGCTATCGACCGGAATAAGGTGTGATGGTAGGTAGCCAAATATTTTAATTCGTTTGGTATAACGGCGGATATTTGTATGAATCTGCTGAAGGGAGCTAGTATTACTAATATCCAAGCCGCGGGAGTTTGCGATCATATATTGGTAATGTTTCGAAGTGCTTTTTACGTCGTATTCATGCTGGTTGCTACGGATAAGTGACATTATGTTTAATAAGCCCTTGGGCTCTTGGTGAGCGAATAGCCAACTAAGTTGTGCTTTTTGAGAAATGGCTAGCTCCAGCTGAAACATAAACTCAGAGATATCGAACTCAACAACCCCGTGGTGAAGCTCAGGTTCCGCTGCAGCAAGTTTGGCGCCAAATAATGAGTCCTGAGAGGTCTGCCCCAAGCCGGTTGTGTAGCTCTTGCCTAACATGTGTTGTACTCTTTGTGCGCCGCCGTAGTAATTCTGAAGCAACCTATTTATTTTTTGTATTTCCTGCTTGTCCGGCAAGGTGAGTTTTGTCCGGCCGTCTGGAAGGATGAATCTGCCAAAGTACCCGCTGATAATCGAACGGTCACCGCTTTCAAGAAAAGCAGCAGCTTTTTCCACGGCGAACCTCCTTGCAGCTCTGACGACTTCTAGCATATTTACTGAACAGTCATACTTACACTGGCCGGTCATCTGGATGTATTTGATATTTGGGGCGTCGCTAGACACAATATTGATATTGCTTGTATCTCCTAATAATTGAGCTCTGATCTGTTGCTGGAAAAGTGCATGCAATAGACTGATAACGACCTCGGACCTGGAGTTTTTTCCTCCGAAGACCTGTTGGTTTAGGTGCTTTAGGATGCTAAATTGTGCTGTAATAACAATTTGATTATTTTCGGCTAAGTACTTGTAGAATGTATTGACTCTAGCACAGTCAGGCCGGAGTGCGGTTGCTCCCCACCCATTGTTTTGAGTCATTATAATTGCAGCAGCAATTATCGCGATGTAGTTTGATCTAATTGGTTTCATAATGTATCAAAAATTTAGCGGTAATAGTTAGCTATATTGTAGCTCGGCCAGCCCGTCATATAAATAGGGAATCACGACTGTCTATAACTATAATCAATCGTTTCCAGCAGTTATTAGTGATAATATGATAGATTTTCTGGTTTTGTGGAAATAATCCTTTGGAAGGCCCCTAAATGATCGAAGTTAAGCCCGGTATCACCTTGAAAGATAGTGAGTTTGATATTAGCTTCTCTCGTAGCTCCGGACCAGGTGGTCAAAATGTAAACAAGGTTAATAGTAAGGTGACCTTGAAATGGTTTGTTGGTGGTTCCGAGATACCAGAGGATGTTAAGCGGAGGTTTGTTGAGGCTTACTCAAATTCGATCAATCAAAGAGGTGAATACGTGATGCAGTGTGATATTCACCGTGATCAGGCGAGAAATCTTTCGGAGGCAAAACGGCGGCTAGTAGATATGATTTTAAAAGTTTGGTCGGCACCTAAGCCAAGAAAGTCCACGAAGCCGTCCAAAGGAGCTATCGAAGCTCGGTTGACCGAAAAAAGAATAAGGGCTCAGCAGAAGCAGTTGCGAAAGAAAGTTGAGGACTCAGAGTAGGATGAAAAAACTGTTTATAGTTGATGCTATGGCTTTAATTTACAGAAGCTTTTATGCTTTTGGTAGGTCGCTGTCGAACTCTGAGGGCCTACCGACTTCGGCGATATTTGGCACTGCGATGTTTATGAATAAGCTTATTAGAGAAGAAAACCCCGACTATCTCATCGTGGTTACCGATACCAAAGAACCCACTTTTCGACATGAAATCTACAAGGAATACAAAGCAAATAGAGACGATATGCCCGATGAGTTGGTAGAGCAACTTCCGTTCATTTACGACTTGTTTAAGGCTTACCAAGCAGAAGCTGTAAAAATGCCTGGTTATGAAGCTGATGATATAATTGGTACCCTGGCTAGAAAATATGGCTCGTCCGAGCTAGAGGTCAATATCGTTTCTGGCGACAAAGATTTTATGCAGCTTATGAGCGAGCACGTGTACCTCTATACTGCTAAAAAGAACGAACCAGCACAGAAGATTGGGGTTGATGAGGTTTTTGAACGCTTCAAGTGTGCCCCTGATCATGTAATCGATGTTTTAGCCCTTATGGGGGATAAGTCGGATAATGTACCTGGGGTCCATGGTATTGGAGAAAAAGGTGCTACTAAACTAGTTTCAGAGTTCGAAGATTTAGATGGAATATATGCCAATATAGATAGCATTAGTGGTAAAAAACAAAAGGAACGTTTGGTTGAGCACCGAGAGAACGCCTATTTGTCTAAACACTTAGTTACGATAAAAACCGATGTCGATGTCGATCTTTCTCTAGAGGATTTTCGTTGTACTGAGGCATCGGTTGCCAATCAAGACCTTCTTTATTTGTTTAACAAGCTAGAATTTCGACAGCTCGCTAAGAAAGTCGAGGACAGCTTGGGTAGTAAGGCTAATTTAACTACGAAAATTGCCGAGTCTGATCTCTCTGAGTCAAGACTTGAGGTGTTATCGGGGCAGGCTGTAAATGCTAAAAATTATGTAAATGTTTCTGCTATTAGCAAAGCTATCCTAAGTGAGATCAAAGATTCAAAGGTATTCTCGTTCGCTATCGAGGCTGATGTTCTAGACTATGTTGTCGACCCGGCGGAGCGAGTCGGGATATTTATTCCTTCGGGCAAAGGGTGGTCAATTCCTTTGACTGTTATCAACTCCAAGGTTTTAGCGGGAGTCTTTGCCGATAATTCTTTAGTGAAAATCGGTCATGGCTTGAAGCGCTATTATCAACTTTTGAACAACGCGGGAATTGTGCTTGGCGGTCAGCTTGTCGATACGAAAATCTGTGACTATTTATTAGACCCGAATTCTAATCAGCATGACTTTGTAGCTGTGTGCCAGAAAAGAATTCCTCATTGGGCATCAAAAATCCCCGCTATTGAAAATCAAACCCTGCCATTAGTTCATTCTGCCGAAGGCGTTTATCAGCTTTACAATGAGATGATTCCATTGATCAAGGAAGCCGGTATGGAGTCAGTCCTCTATGACATCGAGATGCCTTTGTTGCCGATACTAGCCCAGATGGAGCAGTGCGGGGTATTTATTGATACCACTTTTTTGGCGGAGTATTCTGAAGAATTGGCTACCAAAGCCGATAGTATCACCAAAGACATATATGAGATTGCGGGAGAGGAGTTTAATATTAACTCCCCTAAGCAGCTTCAAGTTATTCTTTTTGAAAAGCTTAAGGTACACGAGAAGCTTGGTATTAAAAAGATTAAGAAAACCAAGTCGGGATACTCGACAGACGAGTCAGTTTTGACTCAGCTATCTGAGGATCCTATAGCTAAGCTAATTTTAGATTACCGGCAGATAGCAAAGCTCAAAGGAACTTATGTTGATGCTTTGCCAGCTCATGTAAATAAAGAAACCGGAAGATTGCATACGACATTTCATCAAACCGTAGCCGCCACCGGAAGGCTTAGCTCCAATAACCCTAACTTACAGAATATTCCAATGAGAACCGAGATGGGGCGAAAGATCCGAAAAGCTTTTCGGGCTGCTAGCGATGATGATGTGTTAATTTCTGCGGATTACTCCCAGGTTGAAATTCGACTATTGGCCCATTTGGCAGATGCTACAGAGTTAATTGAAGCTTTTAAGAATGGCCTTGATATTCATAAAGTGACTGCTGCTAAAATTTTTTCCGTTCCTGAGAGCGAGGTTAGTAGCACTTTGCGCTCTCGAGCAAAAGCGATTAACTTCGGTATTATATATGGAATGGGCCCACAGCGGCTATCGCGAGAGACAGGAGTTACAGTCAATGAGGCTAAGGAGTTTATTGAGCGCTACTTTGAGGTGTATCCAACCATCAGAGCGTTTACTAATGGCCTATTACAAGAAGCCAAAGAGTTAGGTTATGCCACTACTCTGACAGGTAGGAGGCGACCAATCGTCGGAATCAATGATTCCAATCGCGGGATAGCTGTGCATGCGGAAAATACCGCCGTTAACTCTCCGATTCAAGGTGGCGCAGCAGATATTATCAAGTTAGCCATGATTAAGATTCAACA
>JANQHA010000455.1 GCA_028282865.1 Oligoflexales bacterium | reverse complement strand
AGAAGACGACCTGAGGCAACAGGTCATCCTAAAGGTTGTTAGCGACAGAGACGGCTACCTCGATCTGCAGCTTGAGTTAGGAAATATCTTTGAGCAACTAAAATTAGAGGTCACTAAACCTGCAGAGGAAATCGACGTAAACGCAATGTTCAGGTTTTATCATTCTATTAAGGGTGGTAGCGCAGTTTACTCACTTAATAAAGTTGTTGAGGCCGCTCATCACTTAGAGAACAAATTGGAACCCTACCGAGAGGGTAGTAAGAAGCTAGATCAAGACTCGATAAAATCATTCAAAGAAAAGTCAGATGAATTGTTTTCTATATATAGCTCAATGATAGAAGAATTCAATGGCTTACTAGGAATTAGCGATACCCAAGAAAAGAAAGTGTCGGTAACTCATAGTAAGCTTGCCGAGGTCTTTGAAGCCTTGAAAAAGGATATCCCAGATGAATATGGAGCTTTGCTTGAAAAAGTGGAGTCTAATCTGAAAAAGGAATCTATTAAAGGCATATTCAATAAATATAAAAATACGATATCGGCCTTAGCCGAAAAACTAGATAAAAAGATCAAAGTAACAGTAGAAGGTGACGAAGTCGAAGTAGATAAAGATAAAATGGGTGGTCTTTTTAGTGACCTTATTCACCTAGTGAGAAATTCGGTTGATCACGGAATAGAAGACTATTCGACTCGCATTGAAAATGATAAAGACGAAGAAGGTCATATCCAAATAAAAGGTAAAAGAGACGAAGACAACCTCTATATTATGTTCGAAGACGACGGCAATGGTATTAACGCCGACTCAATCAAGAAAAGCGCGCTGGAAAAAGGCATCATGTCGGAGGAAGAGCTAGAGCAGAAGAGTCCTGATGAAATTGTTAAACTCATTTTTCACCCTGGTTTTTCTACAAAAGAGGAAGTCTCCGACGTGTCTGGTCGTGGGGTCGGAATGGATGCCGTTAAAACTTCGGTCGAGGAATTAAACGGCTCGATTGATGTTAAAACTGAGATTGGTAAGGGAACTACTTTTACTATTAAGATCCCGGATGCGGCTTAGTCTAGTTTTCGCCGCGAACATCGACTATTATTGGACCACTTTGCTAATACTACTTTAGAAAAAGCTATACCTTATCGTTGGAATAAGATAATTTACTTCTGAATATGTTTAAATATAAGCAGAGTTTTTATATACTCCGCTATGGTAAGCAACCAGGAATCGTTTGATACTAAGCACCGGAGAGTATTTGGCTTCCCGCAGAACCAAGGTTATTTTGGGCGTACGTTTTGAGTGGCTGATTTTCCTAGTTGCCCTTAGCTACCTATGGCAGATGCCACGACACCTCGGGGGCGATGGTCACAATCGCTACGGCGAAGTCGTCACTATTTATGATCAAGGAAAAATTCCCACAATAGGTTATTCAGCGGTAATGCCGTTATTTTCTGGTCCGTTGTT
>JANQHA010000414.1 GCA_028282865.1 Oligoflexales bacterium | reverse complement strand
GAAATCCAAAAAACAATCGGTGTAAATTGAGCTCTCCGGTTAGTAACTGATGGTTGACAACTGAGTCGGTATTCGTACTATAGGGTAGCTTTTAGCACGGGGGTTTCAGTTTGAGGTTTCAATGCTATTTGCCGTGTTAGCTGGTGTAGCTCAATTGGTAGAGCAGCTGATTTGTAATCAGCAGGTTGCGGGTTCAAGTCCCATCACCAGCTCCACATAAATGCTCGAGGAGGGGTGCCCGAGTGGCCAATGGGGGCGGGCTGTAAACCCGTTGGCGTAAGCCTACATAGGTTCAAATCCTATCCCCTCCACCATCATATAATTTGACGAGCTTAGTTAGGGGGTTTATGGTGTGTACCCTAACGAATGAGCGGGAGTAGCTCAGCTGGCTAGAGCATTAGCCTTCCAAGCTAAGGGTCGCGGGTTCGAATCCCGTTTCCCGCTCCACTCCGGTCCCTGAGAGCCTAATGGCTCACCAGCGCATTTTTTTGTTGCATATTAGGGATTTGGTGGGTAGTTGGTAGTATTCCAGATTTTTCTATGAAGAAATAATTCTGGAAGAGCTGCCCAAGTGGCTCAGGGGTAGAGCACGTCCTTGGTAAGGACGAGGACACGGGTTCAATTCCCGTCTTGGGCTCCAAGGTTGGTTAAGTTTTTATTAGATTTTATATAAGTTAGTTGGCATCAGCTGGAGGAGCACATGGCCAAGGAAAAGTTTGAACGGAATAAGCCGCATGTAAACATCGGTACTATTGGTCACGTTGACCATGGTAAAACAACTCTAACCGCTGCTATCACTACAGTGGCTTCTGCTGCCTATGGTGGCGAAAAGCGAGCGTTTTCTGAGATTGATAATGCGCCTGAAGAGAAAGAGCGTGGCATTACAATTTCTACGACTCATGTTGAGTACGAATCGGATCAACGGCACTATGCCCACGTGGACTGCCCAGGCCATGCCGACTATGTAAAGAACATGATTACTGGAGCTGCTCAGATGGACGGTGCTATCTTGGTGGTTAGTGCTGCAGATGGTCCTATGCCTCAGACTCGTGAGCATATTCTTTTGGCTCGACAGGTTGGTGTTCCGAAAATTGTTGTTTTCATGAACAAGGTCGATCAAGTTGACGATGAAGAGCTTTTAGAGTTGGTTGAGATGGAAGTTCGGGAATTGTTAAATGAATACAAATTCCCAGGCGACGATACTCCTATTATTCGTGGTTCTGCTCTTAAGGCTCTCGAAAGTGCTGATCCTAGCTCTGATGCTTGTAAGCCGATTATGGAGCTGCTTAAAGCTTGTGACGATTACATTCCAGTACCAGAGCGTCCAATTGATCGGCCATTTATTATGCCTATCGAGGATGTATTTTCTATCTCTGGTCGTGGTACCGTTGTAACCGGTCGTATCGAGGCTGGTAAAGTTTGTGTCGGCGATGAGCTCGAGATTGTAGGTATCCGTGACACGGCGAAAACTACTTGTACCGGTGTTGAGATGTTTAGGAAACTTCTTGATGAAGGTATGGCTGGTGATAACGTCGGTGTTCTTCTGCGTGGTACTAAGCGGGAAGAGGTTGTGCGCGGTCAAGTGTTAGCAATCCCAGGTAGTATTAAGCCGCATAAAACCTTCAAAGCTTCGGTTTATATTTTGACCAAAGAAGAAGGTGGCCGTCATACGCCTTTCTTTAAGGGGTATCGTCCTCAATTTTATTTCCGGACTACAGACGTAACTGGTGATGTTCAGCTTCCAGATGATGTCGAGATGGTTATGCCTGGAGATAATATTGAAATGACAGTGACCCTGCATACACCTATAGCGATGGATAAGGAGCTTCGGTTTGCGATCCGCGAAGGTGGCCGTACAGTTGGTGCTGGTGTTGTGGCTAATATTGTAGAGTAATTTATTACTCTTAAGTTTTGAATTCAGATTTAAGGCGGCGGAGGGTATTTCTGTCGCCTTTACTCTTTTAAGGGGGATAGAGGCGAGTAGCTCCAATTGGTAGAGCGGCGGATTCCAAATCCGCATGCTGGGGGTTCGAGTCCCTCCTCGCCTGCTTCTATTTAAACTATTTGGGGGACTTATGCAAAAAGACGATGCATTTTGGTTGAACGTCTGTTATGTGGCACTTACGCTGATCGCAGCATATATCTATTGGCAGGCTATTAACACAGTAGGTATAGAAACAGGCTGGCTAGAGCGTTACGATCAATGGTTTGTGCCGGTCAATCACTTTGGTGCAATTGGATTAGGGGTTTTGACGACGTTTTTCTTGCGAATGAACCCAGAGAGGCACGAATACTTCCTCGAGTCTATAGGTGAGCTCAGGAAGGTGGTATGGCCCTCGTTTGAAGATACCCGTCGGATGACCATTATCGTATGTGTTGTGGTTGCTGTGTTCTCCGCTGTTTTGGCTGTTTTTGACGTTGCCTGGTCGTATGTATTGAAACAAATTATATCCTAGATAGGTGGAGTTTTATGTTTGAAGAAGTAGAAGCAACCGGAGAGGAAAATCCGGCAGTTGAAGAAGCCCCCGCGGCTGTTGTTGCTGACGAGCCGTCAGCTACTGATGAGAAAGTGGTTGAAGAGCCGGGGCCTACACTTCACGTTCGGCATCCAGATAATCCTGAAATGAGATGGTATGCTATTCAGACTTATTCTGGCTATGAGGAAAAAACCCGCAAGAATATGCTAGATCAAATTAAGCGCAGTCGTTATTCCGATAAGTTCGCTGAGATCTTTATTCCAACTGCCACGACAGAAAGTGTTACAAAAACTGGGAAAAAACGGGTGGTTACTCGAGTTTTGTTTCCAGGTTACATGATTATTCAGATGGAGATGAACGATAACACCATGATGGTGGTCAAAGATACTCCCAGGGTTTCTGGCTTTATCGGGAACCAGAGATTGCCCAGACCACTTCCTGATAACGAGGTGTTGCGCCTGATTTCTGTCGAAGCTCAAACGACCCAGGAGGAGCCGGTTGTTAGTGAGATGATGTTTCAGAAAGGTGAAGCCGTTAAGGTTATGGAAGGTCCATTTAGCAACTTTGACGGTGTTGTGGACGAGGTTATGCCCGATAAGGCACGTCTGAGAGTCCTTGTAAGTATTTTTGGAAGGGAGACTCCAGTGGACCTTGAGTATAAGCAGGTAGAAAAATTAGGCTGATTCTCATTTAGTCCTTGACTATATAGCGGGAATTTCTTAAAGCTCATTCCCTTGAAGAAAAAAATACAGGCACTCAAACGCCTTTAGGAGCAGATTTGTGGCAAAGAAGGTAGTCGGTTTTATTAAGTTACAGATTCCTGCAGGAAAAGCTAACCCGGCACCACCTATTGGACCAGCTTTGGGCCAACGTGGTGTAAATATTATGGCTTTTTGTAAGGAGTTCAATGGCAAGACGCAAAAGCAGGCGGGGTCCATACTCCCGACTGTGATCACTGTTTACGCTGATAAGTCCTTTACATTTATAACTAAAAGTCCTCCAGCATCCGATTTGATTAAGAAAGCGGCGAAGATTGCTAAAGCCTCACAGACTCCGGGTAACGGAACTTACGTGGCTTCGTTATCGAAAGAGCAGGTCGCGGAGATTGCAAAAACAAAAATGCCTGATTTAAATGCCTATGATGAAGCGGCTGCGTTTAAAATTATCGCTGGCTCAGCTAGAAGTATGGGCATCGAAGTTAAAGACTAATTTTTCGGTAGGAGAAAGCCTGGAAAACGGCTTTCGTATGAACTACAGGAGTACGAACATGGCAAAACGCGGGAAGAAGTATCGCGCGGCCGCACAAAAGGTGGATAGAGATAAGACTTATAATCTCGAAGACGCCTGTGAGCTGCTAAAGGATACTTCGGTGACAAAATTTGATGGGACAGTCGATATTGCCGTAGGTTTGGGGGTTGACCCTAGGCATGCGGATCAAAATATTCGAGGAGCAACCTCTCTTCCACATGGCTTGGGAAAGTCTGTGAGAATCGTTGTTTTTGCCAAGGGCGAAAAAGCCTCTGAGGCCAACGATGCGGGGGTTGAATTTGTCGGAGCTGAGGACCTTACTAAGAAGATTCAAGATGGCTGGCTGGAGTTTGATCATGTGATCGCTACGCCGGACATGATGGGTCAGGTGGGGCGCCTCGGTAAAGTGTTGGGTCCTAGGGGCTTGATGCCTAACCCGAAACTAGGAACGGTTACTTTCGAGGTTGGAAAGGCCATTAATGAACTAAAGGCTGGTCGTGCTCAGTATAAAGTCGACAAAGCTGGTATTGTTCATACCTCAGTTGGTAAGGTTAGTTTTTCGGCAGATAAATTAGCGGACAATATTCGTACGGTGATGGAGGCGTTGCTTAGAGCTAAGCCTGCGTCTGCAAAGGGTACTTACCTCAAGCGTATGACTGTTGCTGCAACAATGGGTCCTGGTATCAAAGTCGATACTACGGCATTTAAGATATAGGAGCTCGAGTAATGAATCGTGAAGGTAAAGTACAGTTAAAGACCGAATTATCAGAGCGACTAAATAAAGCCAATGCAGTCATTATGGCTGAATATCGTGGCTTGACCGTGGGGCAATTAACTGAGCTACGAGAGGAACTTCGTAAATCTAAAGCGGAGTTTAAGGTTAGTAAAAATAGGATCCTTAAAATCGCCATCAACGAGGACGATCAGAATAAGGAAAACTATAGTTCGTTAGTAGAGCACCTTACTGGGCCTTTAGGTGCGGTTTATGCGTTTGGCGACGCAGCTGCAGCAGCTAAATCCCTTTTGAAGTTTGGTGAAGATAACGAAGCCTTTAAAGTCAAGGCAGGTGTAATGGATGGGGCTGCGGTAAACCCAGCTCAGCTTAAGGCTATTTCTGATTTACCGAGTAAGGACGTTTTACTCGGACAGATTGTCGGATCGTTGATTTCACCGCATCGTGGCTTGGTAACAGTGCTAAGCGGTGTTCATCGGAATTTGGTTCAGGTGCTAGCGGCTATAAGAGACAAGAAACAGTAATTTTTAAACTTATTAGGCCCTCTTCTGGTAGGGGGTTAAAAATTTGGAGGTATAAGTAGGTATGTCAGTATCAAAAGAGCAGGTAGTAGAGTTTTTAGAAAACTTAACCCTTTTAGAAGCAGCTGATTTAGTAAAAGAGCTTGAAGACAAGTTTGGTGTCAGCGCTGCTGCGCCAGTAGCTATGGCTGCTGCAGCTGCTCCCGGAGCTGCTGCTGAAGAAGAGAAGGATGAGTTTACAGTTGTGTTGACAGCAGCTGGTGATAAGAAAATTAACGTGATCAAAGAAATCCGAACTATCACTGCTTTAGGCTTGAAAGAGGCTAAGGAGTTGGTAGAGGGTGCGCCAAAAACAGTTAAAGATGGTGTGCCTAAGGAAGAAGCCCAAAAAATTAAGGAAGCGCTTGAAAAAGCAGGTGCGAAAGTTGAGCTTAAGTAATTTGGTGACAGACTGTTTTGAGGAAAAGCATGAGGCGCGTCTGAAGCTGTTAATATAGCTTCGCGTGCCTTTATGTGTTTGTTTAGTTTTTTTTAGGAGAAATCATGTCCTCCCTAGCATCGACGTTTACGAGGCCCAGAAAGCGATTTGAGAAGATACCTGCTTCGGCGGATATTCCCTATCTAATCGAAGTACAGAGGAATAGCTACGATCAGTTTTTGCAAGCTGATGTTGCTCCTGATGACCGCAAAGATGTCGGGCTTCAAGGGGTTTTTAGATCGGTCTTCCCGATCTCTGACTTCACCGAAACGGCATCGGTAGAGTTTGTTAGCTACTCTTTCGAGGATCCAAAATACTCGGTTTATGAATGTCGGCAGCGGGGGATGAGCTTTGCGGCACCGCTAAAAGTTGTTATTCGTCTGGTTATCTGGGATGTCGATAAAGAGTCTGAAGTCAAAAGTATCCGTGATGTGAAGGAGCAGGAAGTTTATTTTGGCGAGATTCCCTTGATGACCGCAGACGGTACTTTCATTATCAATGGTACCGAACGAGTTATCGTTTCTCAGTTGCATAGGTCTGCAGGGGTTTTCTTCGACCACGACAAAGGTAAAAATAGCACCTCTGGTAAGCTTTTATATACGGCTAGAATGATACCTTACCGCGGCAGTTGGCTGGACTTCGAATTCGATGCTAAGGATTTGCTATATGTTCGGATTGACAGGCGGCGTAAGCTTCATGCGACCATTCTCTTGAAAGCTTTAGGCTACTCTGAGCAGGATCTATTAGATTACTACTACAAGAAAGAAAAAATTTGCGTTAAAGGCGACAAGCTTGAAAGAAAACTTGACTATGACCTGTTGCGCGGTCA
>JANQHA010000353.1 GCA_028282865.1 Oligoflexales bacterium | reverse complement strand
AAAATAATTATATAAACCATAAAATATGGGAGAGTCAATCGCCTCCCGGTATTTTCCCTGCTGATAACCTGCGCCCTGTGGAGATTGAAATGAACAGACTAATTCCCCTCAAATTATCCTTACTTTTATTAACCTCTTGGATCTTTACTGCCTGTGACCGCCAAGACCAAACCTCAGAATTAAACCACTCTAATAAAACCCATTATGACTTGGCTGACATTGCTCAAGTGATCTTCGTTGAGAATGACGGGGGTAAATTTGGTGCCAAGTGGGATAGCTTTGTTCAAGTTTCTGCAGTACTTGCGAGAAGAGATGATCAGTGTACTTTCGTAAAACCTGATATCAATGCTCCCGACACCTCTTCAGCGTCTCCATGGGGATATGTACAAGTGGTTTGGATTCACAAAGACGATGGTGGCACCATGGATCCTATTAAAGACACCTTTTATCCAGGTTATCGATACGGAGCAAAAGACATAAAAAGTAAGGGTGGAGTAGGAATACGTTACTTAAATGGCAAAGAAAGAATGATGGCAAAAGTCGTTAACCCGAAGCTCAATAACACGCGAGAGCAGCTTAAACTAGACTTTCAAATCAAAGGCAAAGACGCTATACCACTGACGATAACAGCCGTTAAATCAGCTGATAAGTGCGTTACAGAAACGAAGGGCACATATCAGCAACAACACTTTGACCCCCTTGAATCGGTTACTATTGGAGTATTACCGCACTCACTTTTTCGAGGTTTCATTGCCGCCTCGAAAGCTAAAAATATCCTGGTCGATGTCAATCGAACTGAGTAAGGGCTCTACATTTTCTCAGACTTAGAGCCTTCTTGAGACTTAGCATAATCCTGGCCAATAAAGCTAAGTCTACGGACTCTGCCTTCGGCACCAAGTTCACCAACCGGCATTCCGTTAAAGCTAAGGTCAAGTGCTGAGGCATCAAAAACCAGTAGCTGAATCCGGTCACTAAACTTATATTGTAGCGAAAGGTCAGGTGTAAAAACCTCGGTAATCCAAGCCTCCTTGTCAACTTTGATCCGAACTTTCACTTCTTTCTTAACCTGGAAAACCAAGGTTTGACTCCCCGAACCAATCATTCTATCGAACGTAGGTTTTTCTGGCTCAATATGCTCGGCAACCACAGTCTTTGGCTCGACAGCTTTCACCTCTCTTACAGCTTCGTCATTCACAACCTCGTCTTTAGTGGCAATGACTTCTTCTTGGGTTACGTTTGAAACAGCTTTCTCAGCTAGCCGGCTATCCTTAGCAGAAAAGTTCTCAGACGAATGGCTTAGACGAAAAAGACCGAAGACCGCCAAAGCCGACAGGGCTGTAAAACCCAATAGAAACATCCAGCCCCTACGAGAAATCTTTGCAAGCGCCGCGTTAGGTACAAGTGATTTCAGTAATCGCATAATACCGGCACTTAAGCCGCTAAGGTCCATCCCACGAACTCGACTTAGGCCGCTACTCAGACGGTGCATCCTCTGAGCTCCCTGTCGCTCATCAGCTTCCTGAGCGGGCTCTATAATACGATCATAAATGGCGAGAAACTTCTCAGAGTCCTCACCACAGGTCTTGCTGATAATTTTAATAAATCCTCGACAAAATATACTTCCGGGGGTTTTATCTAACTCACCGGCTTCGAGAGCCATAATGAAATGGTCCATGATACAGGTAGCGGTAGATAGCGACTCCACCGAATAACCAGCACTTTCGCGCATTTCGCGAAGCATCTGACCGAGCTCTACCGCTGACGGAACCGAATTGGAAACACCCTCGTCCGTTTGAGATAGCTTGGATCCGTTATTCTCTGCCATATCGAGAACCCCTAAAAGCAAAATACAACTTATTAATCAGTAAGATTTTTTAAGGTTATTTCGCTGTATCTTAACATATAAATCACAAATTTTGATATAATAAACGGGTAACTTAAAATTAAAATAACCAGAGACCTCCACGTGGCCAGATTTCGACTAAATATTTATATCTTCGCGAGCACTTTCACCCTAGCTTTATCGGGCATTTTTGGCTGCCAGCACCTAGATGAGGAAGCTACAAAGCAGCAAGAGATCCTTAACACACAAATGGGAATAATCATAAATTATTTGAATACCGGCAAGCCGGTCAAAGCCCATAAAGAGCTGAGACCATTACTCAAAGAGCATCCGGATAACGCTGAGCTCCAAAACCTTATGGGACTGACATACCTGGCATTCAAGAAGCCTAGAATGGCTGAGAAATACTTGCGAAATGCTTTCAAAATCAAGCCTACCCCGGCATTTGGGCTGAACTTAGGATCTAGCTTGATTGAACAACGAAGGTATAAACAAGCTGTAAAGTTGCTCAAAGGGTTTAAAAAAGAAGGTATCGAAGAGTACGAGTTCCCAGAAAGATTCGATCACAATATAGCCCTTGCATACGAAAGAGCGCGAAAACCAAAACAAGCTATTCGCTACTATAAAAGCGCACTGCGACTTAACCCAAACAACTACGTCACTATTATGCAGCTGGCAAAACTATACGAAAAACTTAAACGCCCTAAGTCAGCTAGTCGTTATTTTGAGTTGGCACGCCGAACCTGTCTCAGATGTTACGAGCCGGTTAGATTCATCGCACTTCATCATGCGAGAGCCGGAAACATAAAGAAAGCCATAGCGACATTGGAGAGTTATAAGTCAGTTCAAAAGGTTCATCAAAAGGACCTCCAAGCAGCCAATGAGCTTATCAGCAAAGTGAGCGGCCTAGGCTCTACACCAAAAGAAAACCACCGATAACCAATTTCTCATCGACTTCAGCCAACTCACCTAAAAACACGTAAACAAATTAGAAATTTAGTATTATAATAAATCGGTTATTTATGATGGAGCTGCCAAACGTGAATCTTTTATATTTTATTCTGGCCTTATTGCTAACTCTCGCACCGCTAAGCATGATCGCAGCAACTAATGACGAAGATCATATTAAAACCCCAGAAATTGAAGATAGATACCGCGCATTAGAGACCTTTGCCCGTGGAATGTTTTACCTTGAAAGCCTTTATGTAGATCCAAAAATGGTCAAGCAAGACACAATGATCACTGCAGCGCTAAAAGGCATGGTCGATCAGCTCGACCCGCACACAATGTT
Source organism: Oligoflexales bacterium (assembly GCA_028282865.1). Classification (GTDB taxonomy): domain Bacteria; phylum Bdellovibrionota_B; class Oligoflexia; order Oligoflexales; family CACXFL01; genus JANQHA01. The sequence goes on along the minus strand of JANQHA010000353.1, from coordinate 266 downwards.
AATGCCCAAGCGTGCTTTTAAGCAGCTAACCATCGATACTCAAGGAAAGTTCGGAGGCATTGGAATCATCGTTTCTCAGGAGCGAGGCAAGCTTATTGTTGTTTCTCCGATTGAGGGAACTCCGGCTGCAAAGGCTGGAATTGAATCCGGGGATGAAATCTTAGCAATCGACCAGTTTGAGCTTTCTAAAATAAAGAATTCTGACGCAGTCGATAAAATGCGCGGAGCTCCCGGCTCCATCATGACTCTTCGAATTAAAAGAGAAG
>JANQHA010000277.1 GCA_028282865.1 Oligoflexales bacterium | reverse complement strand
ATCTACTTATGTTTGTTGCGCTGTTCACCATCTTTGATAGTGGCAACTTTATATTTTCTTTCGCACTTAAAGGAGCCGGAGATACTAGGTTTGTAACTTTAGTCGCGCTTATTATCCCTTGGCCGTTGATGATTTTACCTACTTGGTTATTTCGTAACGACCCCTATGCTATTTATTGGGCTTGGGGTTCTTGCAGCCTATTTATCGCAGGTCAGGCAATCGTATACTTGTGGCGGTTTACTGGCGGTCTTTGGAAGAATATGAGAGTGATTGATGGGTGAGATTGGCGGCTTCGGGTTGTTTTTGAGTTAATAAACTAAAAACTACTTGGCTCTAAACTTCATTTTCATAGTAAGTACGCCAGTATCGTATGAAATGCGAATTGCCGAAGCTCCCTCTTTTTCTGACTTCGTATAGACTTTCACCATACTCGGCGTTAGGTCACTCGCTGGTAATATCGCCGCATTTGTCTTTTCTGAGCAGGCTTTCTCGCTATAGACTTCGATATCGAAGTCGCTATGGCCGAATTCGCCGGGTGTGATCTCTAGTGGAACGTCCTTTTTTAGTGAGATCAAATTGGTTCGATCGTTTACGTCGACTGCCTGAATTTGAATAGGTATACACTTGCCTACTGGGTACGTGCTGGTATCGAGCTTAAAAAGTTCGGGTATGGCTAGCTTAACAGTAAAGTTTTGATTGTCGTTTTTTGCTCGTTGTTTGCTCACACATGAAATTGTGTTTAGAAAGAAGACGGTGGTTATCAGGAATCTAGCTATTAACATTAGTTACTCCCCGCTATGTTTTGATACCTTAATGCATGTCAATCTTCAGGCAATTAACACTATATAAACATCGTGCCTACATAGCTAGGTTATAATCAAGCTTCCATCTTCGTTGAAGTCAAATGCACCCCAGGCAATTTCCCATAAGTACCCATCAGGGTCAGAGAAATAACCGCTGTAGCCACCCCAAAAAGTATCCTGCGCAGGTTTCTCAATTTTAGCCCCAGAACGCTCAGCTTGGGCAATAATGACATCGACCTCTTCGCGAGTTCTGACATTGTGAGCGATTGTGATACCGGAAAATTTTGCCATCGGTGTATCGAACTTTGGTGAAACATCTTCCGCCAGTTTTTTATAAGGATATAATGCCAGGCAGCACCCGCTCGTTTGAAAGAATATAATACCATCCCCTGGTTTTTTGGTTGTGGGTAGGCCCATGCCATCTTGGTAAAACTTTCTGGATCGTTCTAAGTCTTTGACCCCTAGGGTGATGATGCTAAGTCTAGGCTCCATGTCTATCCCTTATATATAAAGTTTCACTCGAGTTTTGAGATACTCTACGACGGCTTCGTGAAGCTTTGAATAATATGGCCTTTTAAAGTAGTGCAGAACGATCGGGTTAATCATCCTCTTTTTTCCCGTTAGAATTTTAATTCCACGTTCTTTTTTGACAAGGTGTTTTGAAACGACTGCACTGCCAAAGCCCAACTTCACGCCGTCAATAATACCGTATACATCATCCATAAGCGAGCGCTTTAAATGAATATTTTTTCTACCCTGTAGTCTGAAGTAGTCATGGGTAGTCGGGTCCTCGTGGTCGTGATCTAAATACCAATCTTTTCGAGGCGTTTTATTCGATGAAGTGATGTGAACGTTTTCTTCTTGGGCTAACAATACGGCTTCGAGCTCATTTTTTTCCAACTCTTTATTCATAATGATAAAATCGGTTTCTCCTCTATACAGTAGTGAAGGGATTTCTTCTAACTCACGAGAGTAGGTTTCTAATTGAATTTGGGGATGAGTAGTCAGTAGTCCTTTAAGGGTAGGCATGACTACTGACCTCATAATTGATGAATATCCGGCAATTCTAATGACTCCACTAAGCTGGTTTGTGTCTTTGGGTTTCTTAAGGTTAGTTAGAAACTCTTCTTCGAGATCCCGTTTGACATTGCAATACCTTAGTAGCTCCTGACCAGCTGCTGTGAGCCGGATCCCAGAAGTAGCTCGAATGAGCAAGGTTGTCTCTAGTTCGTCTTCGAGCTTTGCTACACGTTGCGACAAAGCTGATTGAGTGATCGAAAGATTCTTGGCAGCCTTAGAAAAGTTGCCGGTCTTAGTAACTTCCACAAAGGCTTTGAGTCTGAATGCATCAAGTTCCATAAGTATTAAATATATTAATAGATATATTAAAACAATTAATTTTATTTAATCTAATCATTTGGGTAGTTTGACTTGGTGCAGGAAACTCGGTGCTTTTGAATTTGGGAGGAAATAAGTTATGAGGCTGTGTAGCTTAATTTTACAATTGATTTTGGCTGGTAACACATTTGCTAACTGTAAGATTCGAACTTCTTCCAATAATTTAGCTGCAGGGCAATCGGATATTTTGTCCGAGGTATTGGGGGCTTTACCCAGGTGTCCGCAGAATGTTTTTCAGTTGAAAGATGTATTGGCCTCTGATGGCCTAGATATAACCCCATCTATGGTCGCAAATCGAGGCAGGCACAACCCTAGGTTCGGTAGCTTTAGCTTCTTTGAGGTAGCCACCGGTCGCTCAACGACTATGGGAATCGATATTCAACCAAGCCATTTGTATTTTGGCCATTTTACCCATACTAGCAAAGGGGTTGTTGATTTAGATCAGACTCCCGCTAGAGGCAAGCTCATGGTAGAGCTTATTGCCTGGGACTTTACAAAGCAGATGTATAACTTTTATGAGTTGATTGGCACGAGCTCGGGTGGCGTGTGGTTCTACCGAGGAGATTCGCGAGATGCGTATGCTGATAACAGGCTTTTGCATTTACAGCCTAACCCGGGTAGGCCAGTATTTGGTAGAAATATGAGGTGCTCCGCTTGTCATAGTTCTGGAGGGCCGATTATGAAAGAGTTGAAAGCCCCTCATAATGATTGGTGGACGAGAGAACGACCGCTTCCTTTTGGTGGTAATAGAATCTCAGATAAGGTGAATGAATGGCTCGAAGTGGTGGTCGGAGCATCTGAATTTTCCGATGCTGTAAAAGCTGGAATCGATTTACTAAACCAAAGTGCAGCTATGCAAAGGTTTAAGAGACAGCTTTCTCTACCGGAACAACTTCGACCTCTATTTTGCACAACTGAAATTAATTTGGTTTCAGACATTAAACCTTTGGGTGGTATGGAAGGTGATATCAACGTACCTAGTGAATATTTTGTTAATCCGATACTACTTGCCAACGGGGGGCAGCCGATTTTTGTTGCCAAGGCTGATTATCTGGCAGCTACCAAACAGCTTAATTTCCAGTTCCCTGAGATAAAAAGAGCTGATGCCGATCATGCTTGGTTAGCGCCAGTAAAGGGTTTTAGCGATTTAGCCACCATAAAAAACTTGGTAATCAGTGGGGTTGTTGATCAAGAGTTCGTTGCAGATGTCTTGGCAGTTGATATGAGAAATCCTATGTTCTCTAAGGATCGGTGTGATTTACTAAGGCAGATCCCTAAAGCAGAAAGCGTGGATTGGCTAGAGCAGTTTACTAAGAACTTGAAAAAAGAAAATTCCCTAAGTGCGGTGCAGTTGCTAGAGAATTTGCAGAACCCCGAAAGAACGGTCGATTACCATCGGTCGCAAGCTCAGGTTTTACTAGAGTTGGTTGCTGCATCTCTTCCTAACCAGTTAACTCAACGATTGATTGAGTTGGATCAGAAAAGAATATCTGTGTTCTCCAGCGAGATATCGATGAATCCGTTGGGGCAGATCCTGGAACCAGGCTTTCGGGTCATATTCCCGGTTAGGAATTAATTTGGTGCGAAAGCGAATTTATCTAATAAAAAAAGATACTTGAGTCTAAAGCTAACCTTTAAATTTTATGGAAACATCTATCTTTTGCTAATAACAACTAAAGCTCCCTTTATCGATTAAAGTTGCTTTCATGGGCTGGCAAACCTATAGTTAGTATATCAATTTACATAAAAATTATGGTTTTGCCAATTTTAGCTAACAAGGACTGTGGCTACATGGTGCGCTCTTGGTCAGGAATATTCGGGTCTCTTGTTCTCTCACTATACTTAATTGGTTGTGAGGGCGGAGTCGATCTGAGTGTTACAGGGGGCATCAGCCTGATTGAAGTCTCAGACAAGTCGGTCGAAGAAGCCCAACAACTCGATATCGAGATTAATTTAGAAGACGGTACAGATGTGGCTACCAGTGGCAACACTGTGCAGTATCAGTGTATGTATGCTGTCGAGGCGGAGGGTGAGTTTGGGGAAAGCCGTGAATGTGCGGGAGTCGATAGATTAGAGTTTTCGTCCAGCGGTGGGCTTAGCTGGGTTCCTAGCTATGTTCAAGCCGGAGTTTATCAATTTACGATTACTGGTGAAAGCGACGGCCAATCTGCAAGTGTTACTTTTAAAGTGACAGTTATTGATGTTGATGCTCCACCTGTTTTAAAAGCTATGAGTAACTTGAGCGGACCAGAGGGTGCTTCAGTGGCCTTCAAACGGCCGGTCGATATCTACGGTGATACTAAAGATGCAGATGGATCACCGCTGACCTTTGCTTGCTACTACGACACTGCTATTGATCGCAGTGTCGTAGCTTCGAAAGCCTGTACCGGCATTAGCGGTTTATCTTTTAATACTAGTACTGGGCTCATTGCTTGGAAACCAGTGGCCGGGCAAGGCGGAGCATACGAATTTAAGATAGTTGCATCAGATGGCAAGCTTACCGGTGATGTTGTTTTTAACGTAAGTATCTCAAATGTTAACCTTGCTCCCAACCTCATAAGCATTAGTGATCAGTCGGTTAATGAGAATGTAGCTATCGCGGCCATCGACGTCAATGATCGTCGCGGTGGTGATCTAGATCTGAATAGCGACGTGATCACTTACAGATGCTATTACGATACCACCGTAGATAGTTCGGTCGGGACTTCAAACTCATGTAGCGGCTTAAGTGGATTTTCCTTGAATTCAGCTACCGGTGTTATTGCGTGGACACCAACCTTTGATCACGCCGCTACTTATGAATTTCGCATCAACGGCAGTGACGGGCTTTTGTCTGGTGATACGATATTCACCATTGAAGTTAAAAATGTGAATAGGGCTCCGTCTTTGGACGCAGTCGCGGCCGTTACAAAGGGTGAAAATGCTCTTGTTTCGGTCAATGTCGATGATGCTAATGGTAATGATAAGGATATTGATAGCGAAACTCTGGCTTTTTCATGTGTTTACGATACCACTATTGATGCGGCGGTTGGTGCCAGTACGGCATGTACTTCAATTGCTGGCTTGGCATTTAACGCCGGTACGGGAGTTTTAACTTGGACTCCTAATTACGATCAATCGGGTACCTATGAGTTCAAGGTGACCGCAACTGATAGCTCATTGACCGGAGATGTGATTTTTGGAGTTACAGTTACCAATACTAATCGCGCACCTCAGCTTGCTGCGATTAGTAATAAGTCCATATCGGAAAATACTGCCATCACTCAAATCAACTCTCATACCATTGCGGGGGGGGATAACGACCTTGATGGCGATGCCGTTACTTATACATGTTTTTACGATACTACGGTAGATGGTTCGGTAAGTACGGCCAGTGCCTGTGGCAGTTTGACTGGTGTTAGCTTTACCGGTGCGACAGGAGTGTTTGATTGGACGCCTAGCTACTCCCAAGCTGGAACCTATGAATTCATGATTGTGGGTAGTGATGGTTCTGCAACCGATAACGAAATATTTGCTATCACGGTTACCAATGTCAACCGTGCTCCAGAGCTTGTAGCGATTGCTGATCAAACCAGTGGCGCTGAAAACTCGGCGATTACTACCATAAATGCTGCTGATACCAGCGGTGGTGACACGGACATCGATGGTGATAGCCTGACTTACAGTTGCGTCTTTGATAATATCGATAATTCGATTCCGCAATCGACTGCGAACTGCACTACTATAACCGGCTTTAGCTTTAATACTAGTACCGGAGTGATCGATTGGACTCCGAATTATGATCAAGCCAATAAGTACGAGCTTTACATAACAGCAACTGACTCTGGAGGTTTGTCGGATACCGAACTAGTTTTGCTAGATATTAAAAATACCAACCGCAGTCCTGATATCGTTGCTATCGCAGACATTACAGTTAATGAAAATGTCGCGGTGTCTGGTGCTGATGCTAATGACTCTAGTGGTGGTGATACCGATGTAGATTCAGAGGCTTTGACTTACTCTTGCGATTATGACCAAGTGGACGACGAGTCTGTGACTCCGGGAACGGATTGTACGACCATTCCTGGTCTGAGCTTTTCCACGACAACTGGGGCAGTAAGTTGGACTCCTGGTTATGATCAATCCGGTTTTTATGAGCTAATGATCACTGCAAGTGATGGTACAGCTAGTGATACCGAAGTTTTTTCTATCGATGTGACTCATGTTGATCTTGGACCGACCATCGACACTATAGCCAATCAAACTGTTGCGGAAAACGCTGCAATGACCACTATAAATGCGAACGACACCTCTGGTGGTGATACTGATTTTGATGGTGATACGATCACTTACAGCTGCGTTTATGACTTTAATAGTGTTGATGGTGCTGTCAGCTCTGGCACTGCTTGTAGTTCTTTGACCGGCTTTAGTTTTACTGCCGCGACTGGCGTTATGGACTGGACTCCCGGATTTACTCAAGAGGGTCAGTATGAGTTTAAGATCACCGCAGACGAAGGTGATAAAACTGATGATGAGATTTTTGTTCTGACAATCACTCCTGTCAATGGTCCGCCTACTATTGCTAATATCCTTGATCAAACGGTTGCAGAGAATCAGGCCATCACTCAGATCAATACCGATGATACCTCGGGTGGAGATACTGATGAAGAAGGTGATACTCTTACCTACACTTGCACCTGGGATTTCAACAGTGCTGGATCGCCCGCTAACTGCACAACTTTGACCGGTTTTTCTCTCAATGCTAGTACCGGGGTGATTGATTGGACGCCTAACTTCAGTCAGGAGGGCAACTACGATTTTGTTATCACCGCTTCTGATGGGTCCGCATCCGATATCGAGGAATTTTCTATTGTTGTTAATAATACTAACCGCGGTCCAATTATCGCTTTGATTTCCGATCAAACTGTTAATGAAAATGTTGCT
>JANQHA010000275.1 GCA_028282865.1 Oligoflexales bacterium | reverse complement strand
AAGCCATAGAGTTCACCGACAAACTCAATGAGATGTTCAAAAATGATGGCTTTAGGTACCGCCTTCCGACCGAGGCAGAGTGGGAATATGCCGCCCGCGCATACTCTACTACTCCATATTCTTCTAAAGAAGAGTTCCATTCGTTTGCTCATTGCGGTTATAAGCCAGAGCAACTGATTTCTGGCTTTAACGGAGTGCCGCTATCTTCGTCTCCGGTAACACGACAGGCCGTCGGCAGTCTTAAGCCAAATGCCTGGGGGTTACATGATATGCACGGTAACGTAGCAGAGTTAGTCATGGACTTTTACCATAGATACCCAAGCACACCCACGATCGATGAAGCTGTTGTTGACCCCAAAGTGGTAGACACTACAGTTAGTGAGACCAAGTATATCGTTAGAGGCGGAGCATGGGACAGCTTAGCGACAAGTTGCCGCTCAGCTAGACGCGAAGTTCTGGACCCAAAACTTCAACTTACAGGGCAGTCATCGCTCTATGGCATTCCTATTAAGGCCATGTTTTCAAATGTAGGTTTTCGCATTGTCCGAGAGAAAGAGTAGATATTTTTAAGAAGTTATTGGCAAGATTATAGCTACACGAGCAAGAAGAAGTGAGTGGTGTGTATTGGGTGAGTAAAATACGTTTTATTTTTTACGATAAATGTAGGAAGTCTTAAACATACTGTTGAAATATTCTTATTCATTGCAGGATTTGACCACTACAGTGAAGGTATCTCTCGGTAAAAATTTGTAGAAACGATTCAGACCAAATTATAACCACATAAAACAACTAAAGAAACCAAATCTAATTGTCGAAATGCCCAAAGCTTTTCGATGGAAAAGCATCTATCACTGCTGATGCTTGAAACTTCAGGCATCCATAAGGAGGGATATCTATGACAGCAACCAACTTAGCTCTCGAACCAAGCTTTTTAAGCGACGGCAAGAGCCACCACCGCAGCTTTAAGCCTTGCCGCCTGGTAATGCCAACCCCGAGGATTCTACTGGTTGATGATGACCCAATCTTCTGCTGCGCTTTTGAGAAACTTGCCAGCCGTTATCATGTTCCAGTTGTTACGTTTGACTCATTTAGAGAGTTTGACAACAAACCCAACTGGGACTACGACATGGTATTAATGGACTACAACCTCGGTAAACTGAATGGTATCCAATTTGCGGAGTATATTGAGCAAACGGTGGGTGATGTTCCACTTTTACTCGTCAGTGGCACTCACCGAAAAAAAAGTGCAATTGAGCCCTGGCCTAAATTAATAAGAGGATTCTCAAACAAAGAGAGAGGGCTCGAAGCCGTCTTTGATGATGCGATGAGAGTTTTTGCTAGAGCTCAGTCGAAAATTTCAACAAATAAAACTCATTAGAAAGAAGGTAGGTAATGAAGAAATTTGAGAACAGACATGTTATCAATATATATATGATACTTACTTACTTCGCCCTAAGTCCAGAAATTGGCTTGGCTGGCAGAGAGTTTACAGATAGCTATCATTACGGTGAGGATTGTAGCCAATTGGATTACCTTCCGCCAAAAATTATTATAAAGATAGTGAGTCAAGACAAAAAAGAGAACTGGGATAACTTCTGTCACATTGACCCTTTAGACCGATGCGAAGAGTTTGAAGCGTCGATCGAAAGCTTTGGTCTTCTTATCAGACACTCTCAAAGACCCGATATCTGTCGATTTGTTCCATACCTCGAAACTCCAGAACAAACGCCTATCGATATTGATAGCCAGGGAGAATCAAACCTAGTTCCGGACTTTTTTATCTATTAGCCCAAAAATATGAATCCTGCAATCCTGATTGGTATTGCAGGATTCATATCTAAGCGGCAAAAAAATCTCCTAGATTTCAAAGAGTTCATTAAAAAAAACAACACACACCCGATACTAACCCTCAGTTTTGACTTAATTTTTTGGACCTTTTTAACGATAGGCCAAATGTTGCTACTGGCAGTTAAGAAACTAATAGTAGCTAAACTCAAGCAAGTGTTAGGAGGCTTTATGTATCGTCAA
>JANQHA010000369.1 GCA_028282865.1 Oligoflexales bacterium | reverse complement strand
ATGATTTATCTACCTTGTATTCTAGATGAAGATAAATATATACCTACCTAAGCGGATTTTATCTAGTAGTTATGAGTTGAAGTACTAATAACAAGGGTTTTTAAGTTAAATTCGAATTGCCTTAAAGTCATCTGAACTATGCCGTTCTTTTAACTGTTGGTCCTCGTCGCCCCAGGTCTTGTTTACTAGCCGACCTCTTTTAACCGGATCTCTGCTATAGACCAGATCAGCCCACCTACTAACATTTCTATAAGATGTTACGTCCAAAAATTCAGCGGCATTGTATAGATTGCCTCGAACTAGCTCACCATACCAAGGCCAAACCGCGATGTCGGCGATGGTATACTCTTCGCCGGCACAGAACGTCCGACTAGCTAGGTTTTTATCCAAAACATCTAATTGCCGTTTGGTCTCCATAGTAAACCTATCGATACAGTACTTAATTTTCTCCGGGGCATAGCTATAAAAGTGGCCAAAACCACCACCTAAATACGGTGCGCTTCCCACCTGCCAAAAAAGCCAGTTCATAACCTCTGTGCGCTTAACTAGGTTTTTAGGAAGAAACGAGTCAAACTTCTCTGCCAGGTATAAAAGGATAGAACCTGATTCAAAAATCCGAATAGGCTGATCATGAGACCTATCAACCATCGCAGGAATTTTTGAATTTGGATTCACGCCAACAAAACCACTAGAGAACTGGTCTCCCTCAGTGATTTTAATAATAAAAGCATCATACTCAGCTTCAGTGATCCCAAGCTCTAAGAGCTCTTCAAACATAATCGAGACTTTGACTCCATTCGGAGTACCAAGAGAGTAAACCTGAAAAGGATGTTCACCTACAGGAAGATCTCTTTTGTGAGTAGGCCCAGACACCGGACGATTGATATTGGCAAATTCACCACCGTTTTTTCCTTCGTCTCTCCATACTTTTGGGAGCTCATATGTAGCTGTCATGTATAGCCTCCTCTGATAATTTAATAAGACCATCGAGAGGCTTAACCTAGACCAAGAAAGAAAATAGAAATACTATTTTCAAGGTATGGGAGCTAAGAATCAAAGTGCCTGATACATGTACCATGTTAGCGGATATCTAGTTAAAATTAATGGGTTAATTTTATAATTATTATTAAAAAATTATGGATTGACATGCTTTATTATTAATAATAAAACCATCTTTAATATGGAGATTGCTTAAAGAGCATAATGATCACCGCGTCAAAGAGCTTTTTATTTTCGGCTTTATCTAGGCTCTCCCATCTTAGGAGAACTAGCGTCAGCAGCGACGCGACTTACCCTTGCTGTGAGCCTTACCTGTAAGGCAGCTAATGGGTAACTATCATGAATCGGTGCAGACTTAGCAGATTTATTTTTTTTCATAGATTTTCTTATTTAAATATTTGAGGAGTATTATGCGCACCTTACAAAGATTTTTACTGGCATCATTCACCGTATTTAGTTGTTTCGCTCCTATATTATCTTGCAGTAATAGAATCGATTCCAAAGTGTCTTCCGCGCCAACAGGAATAGATTGGTTGCTTATATTCCAAGAATCGCGACAATCATATTCCAGTGATAAAAGTAATTCACAGACAGAAACGCAAGCTGGCAGCAAATCTAATATCGACCAGAAGCTTAACAGCAGGATTATAGCTGGCCTAAAAGAAGCAGAAAATTTCAATCCTAAAAGAATGGGGCGTTACGACACCACAAAGCTACTAAAGGATTCGGTTAAAACCGTTATAGCAGAAACCAAACCTGATGAAATAGTAGGGGACTGGAAAGTCGGACAAGTTATTTCTGTTACTGGTTTCAACCGCATCTCTTTCGGAAATCAGATTGGACCAGGTTTCAGATTTTCAGGTCCAGAGTACTTAGGGTGGAATTCAGAATCAGCCTTTATCGACCATGCAGCTTATGTAGAGATACCGTCAATACTAACTAAGTATAAAATCTCTTATGAAGAATATGCGTCTATGGGAAAAGATAACCCATTATTTGACACTCTTGTTTCTGATACCCAAGAATCATTTACGGAAGCAAAAACCGAGCATGATTTTTATAATAGAAGTGGAATGGAAAATCGAAATTGCCGAGCGAGCTGGGCAAAGAATGTAAAAATATTAGGTCAAATCAAAGAGCTAGACCTAGCAATCATATCTTTAGAACGAGTGCCCTTCCAAAGAAGTCCAAGTTGGCGGAACGAGATGGAGTGCCATGAAGGGTTTAGGGTCGTGATGAAGCTTGAGACGCTCAAGAAAATGAATAAGGCTATCCTAGATAAACGTAAAAGATACGAGCACGAAACAGCACTGATATATGGCGGCAAGGGTGCAAAAAAATATGGAAAATGGTATCAAGATCAGGAGTTATATGTAAATTATCGTGATTGGGTAACGCAAACAATATCTGGCAAGAATTGTTATCTAAGTGGCAGAGGACGCTTTAGAGTTATTACTATTGATTTGGAAGGCAAGAGAATAGCTTTGAGATCAATAGGGCGCTATTATGGCAGAGGTAGAGGCACCAATTGTAGCGGGGATCCACTTGAAATATGGCTCAGTTTTAAGGATGCTGAGAAACATACTACACATCCCCGTAAATAATTTAGAGACCGGGTAACCCATGACATACAAAACTTTTCTAGTTAAATTACTTTTTCTACTTTTAGTTAGCGGCTCACCTCAGTTCGCATTTGCGACTGACCCAACCTGCGCTAAGGTAATGAGAAAAATGTGGCAGCGAGCAGCCACCACCGGCGAAAAGATCGAAGCAATATACCTAACTGACAAAGCAAAAATGGAGCGTAACGGCAGAGAAATGACAATCTTTCCAAAGTGGCTACTAGATATACCTGATGTCGGCAAGCTTTGGACTTATTCTGAGTCCCTAAAATCAAATGAAGTTGCCATCGTTAAGACAAATATTGCTAGTCGCGTATTAGTTTTATTTAACGGAAAAGTTTTTACGATCCATAAAACTGGTTCCTTCGAAAATGAAATTGAATCAGAGCTAATAGAACGTAATATTGGCGATGAGCTTAACAAGAGTACTGCTAGTCATGGCGAACTACAGATAAACACACTAGGCAGCGGAATGGCATTTGCATTAGAACATGCCGATGGAGGTTTGCTTATGACCATACCATACACAATAGTTAAAAGACCATCTTACAAGGGCATAGTTCTGGAGCTTAATCCGGAGGAGTATGTGAACATCACTAAGAGCATCGAAAGCCAGGAAAGGGTGAAGATGGATTTATTTGATATACGCGAAGCAACTGCAAATCGCAGAATAATGATAAAAGGATCGAATGCTGGGCGACTCATAGATTTACCACTGGTTGCGTTTATCTCTTGGGCTGCTGCCATGATCATAGGTGGCTAATTATTTCCTGCCAACTAAATCGATACACACTAGCCGTCATAAGCTCTTCTCGCACTCAAACTCAGATAAAACGAGAAAATAATTTATAACTGAACACAGTAAGAATGCGGAGCAAGGCTTATCTCGCTACCGATTTCGCTCTATATAATTTATAATAGCACATATGTTTCGCTATAAAGAAGATGCCAGATTGGTAACCGGAGGCCAAATGAAGCAAGCGATTACTATGATGATATTAAATTTGACAGCGACCTTGGCCATTGCCAAAGGAAGTCGACAAGAAAACCTACTATCAATATCACAAGGAATCTCTTCTCCGTCAATGACATCGACCGTCAATTACTCGAATGGCTTTACCAGAGAAAACCCAGTTGGAGTTGCTTATCAGACCGCAGCTCGGCTATCACTACAATATGACAGCGGAGATAATGATGCCAGCGAGAAAGATGATGGCCATGGCGGAGAATTTGGAATTGGTAATGGAAGACTTGGCCTTGCGGTCGGATATTATGCTAGGAATTGTGATGATTGTGAAGGTGACACGGCAGGATCGATGGGATTTATCTGGGGCGGATCAGGCCTGGGTGTTCGGGTGACGGAGGATAGCTACACAGTAGGATTTATTGCAGGAGCTAAGGGAAGACACAGACTTGGTTTAGCAGCGGATTTATACGAAACGGAAGACGATGAGGACAATGTCATTTCATACGGTGTTGGATATTCTTATGTTGAAAGTAAATTTACTTTTTCAGTCGACGCGTCAAAACTTGACTACGAAGATGAAGCTATTGACGATGATCTCATAATATTAACACCTGGAATTGCTATTCGGTTTCACATGGCCGCTTTATCTGCGTCATATGACATGTATATTAATCAAGATGGTGATACAGATGACTCTAATGAAAATGACCTATGGTTTGGATTCGGTGTTGGAGGAAGCAGAGATTGGCATCTCGCAGTCTATGGGGACTATGTGAACGAATGGTCGCTATCAGGGTCTTTATTCTTCTAAAGCAAAACCTTTATAGCGACCTATCCACATAACAAACGACTAAGAAACCCCTTCAATTTTTGCCAAGTTCAACTCAACAGCCTCATAAAAAACTAGCCGGTGCTCAGACCGCTACTACTTAAGCCCCAAATACTTTGCAAAGAAGGCATAAGTATCAGCACTCGATTGAATACGCTTACTGGTCGGTGTACCGGCACCATGACCAGCCGAAGATTCAATCCGAATGACCACAGGGTTATTTCCTTGCTGCTTTGCTTGCAGTTGAGCGATATATTTGAAGCTATGCCCAGGCACCACTCGATCATCAGTATCAGCTGTTTTCACCATAGTAGGCGGGTAAGCTCTCTCTTCGATATTGTGATAAGGAGAGTATGCTCGCAACGCCTTAAACTCCTGCTCGACTTCTGGGGAACCATAATCATCGACCCAGTACCGACCGGCAGTAAACTTATTAAATCGTAGCATATCCATAACGCCCACTTCCGGTACTGCAGCTCCAAAAAGCTCCGGAGCTTGGTTAAGGACAGCACCGACCAGCAAACCGCCATTTGAACCACCGTTGATACCAAGCTTGGTGGGCTTAGTGTACTTATTTGCAACCAACCATTTAGCAGCGTAGATAAAATCATCGAAGACATTTTGCTTTTTGAGTTTAGTACCTGCCTCATGCCACTGCTCACCGTACTCGCCGCCACCTCGAATATTGGCAATAGCCAAAACACCGCCTTTATCGACCCAAGATAACGAAGACGGACTAAACCTAGGAGCGATGGAGATATTAAAACCACCATAGCCGTACAAAACTAGCGCGTTGTCACCATCTAGCTCGACACCCTTCTTAGATATGATAAACATCGGAACTCGGGTGCTATCTTTGCTATTGTAAAAAACCTGCTTCACCTCAAATGCATCTGGAGAGAAAGGAACCTCTGGGCTCTTATATTGAGTCTGCACATTGGTATTTAGATTGTAGCGGTAGATACTTGTAGGAACATTAAAGCTCTCAAAGGCATAAAACGTCTCACTATCAGTCTGCTTACCCGTAAAACCCCTAGCCCTACCGATACCTGGAAGAGGAATATCTCGGATATAGCTACCATCAGCTTTATAAACCTTCACTACCGATTTAACATCCTGCAGATAAGATGCGACAAACTTGCCTCCGATAAAAGAAACTCCTTCGAGCTTAGAGGCACCTTCCGGAATGATCTCTTGCCAATTAGCTGGCTGTGGTTGATTGATATCAATAGCGATCACTCTCCTCAAAGGAGCATCTTTGTCAGTGATAAAGTAAAGTAAAGATTTATTGCTGCCAATAAAGCTGTAGTCATTCTCAAACTCATCGATCAAGGGCTTAGGTTGACTATTGGGCTTCGAAAGATCTTTATAATAGACTCGGTAGCGATGAGCGGTTCCCACCCAAATAGTGATAATAAGATAACGCCCATCTTCGCTGATAGCGTTAGAGAAGCCCCATTCAGGATGATCAAGCCTCTCGTAAACTAAAGTATCATCACTTTGGCTAGTACCTACACGGTGATAATATATTTTTTGGTTCAAATTAGTATCCTGAAAGTCCTCATCTGGCTTAGGAAACCTTGCATAAAAGAACCCCAAGTTATCTTTCGTCCATACGGCCTGAGTAAACTTGGTAAACTCGATTTTGTCATCTAAGGTTTTTCCACTTTCAATATCTTTCACATACCAAGTATTCCAGTCCGATCCAGATTCAGCTAAAGAGTACGCCACATACTTTGCGTCATTACTGATAGCAGCACTTCCTAAAGCGGTGGTTCCATCTTCTGACAACGTGTTTGGATCTAATAGCACTCTTGGTTCACCTTCTAGACTATCCAGTACATAAAGAACACTTTGATTCTGCAGTCCGCTGTTATGTCTATAAAAGTACTTGCCACCTTTCTTTACTGGTGTCGAATACCGTTCGTAATTATACATTTCCGTAAGTCTTTGCTTGAAGGATTCTCTCATAGGCAAGGTGTCTAGAATGCTATTAGTCAGTTTGTTTTGCTCTTTAGTCCATTCTTTGACCTCAGCGGACTCTCTGATATCAGCCTCCAACCATCTGTAAGGGTCCTTAACCTCTATACCATGGAAGGTATCTACCTGGTCCACTACACGGGTTTCGGGGTATATAAGAGGAGGAGTTTCGTTGGCACATTTAGCGTCATAGATAGACCAACTCACTAGTAGTAACAAAGGGACCATATAAAACCTTGTTTTCATCATTATCTCTCCTTAATCAGTTCAACTTATAGCAAGGTATATGACACATAAAAATGAATGTAAAGATCGGCCAAAAATACTGTTCATGAATCGGTAACATTTAGCTCTTTTTTTCTAATGTTTTTTTTGATAGAAATTGGCAAATAACTTTTTAGCAGAAATATACTCCAGGGAGGAACCTATGAAATTGCCACTATTTTTGACGTTATTATTCTCACAATCTCTTCTTGCCGGAAATAACATATCAGTTTTCAATGACGACCTCGATATCTTTTCAGAGCTAAAAAGCTGGTTTGATAATGGGGAGAACGTCTCATTTGAAGAGGTTGAAGGCTTTTATAGCGGCAGATGCTATAACACTCAGCACAGGTCTACTCCTGGCAACTCTTTGCTTGGGATTTATAAAAAAGAAATCGATAATGATAACGGACCCGCTTTTCCTCCATTTTACATCAAAAGAATTGTCGAGGGTGGTCGAGCTGATGAAGCCGCTAACTTTTATGATGAATTTGAAGGTGTAAAATCAGAATTAGAAAATATATGGGATGAACACTCTGATATTGAAGATTATGAGGGCACTATCTCATCTACGTTGGGGGCTACCCCAGATAGCTCTAAACTTGTCATCAAAAGAGCAGGTGAATATCTAGTGCTAGGGTATATCGCTCAATCAGATGCTAAAATAAACCCAAGACTAGGTGGAGTATTTAATGTTAGTAGCGGAGAGTTTTGGCTAGCATGTTACTATTTCAAGAAGCTCGGCTCTGAGTAGCACCTACTATAAAAATCGGAAACGGCCTATCCTACTGGTCGTTTCCTATGAGCCTCCCCGTTAGCCTTAGAATAGTCGCCAGACCTAGATTCGTGTATCCTAACATTATGGAACATAATAAAAATTTCAAAGAAAAATATCTAATGAATCGAGTGCCGATCGTTTGGAAACCAGCATTCTACCTATATGGATACGGTATCGGCTTTGCTTGGTGGCTTTTCTACCGGTTCTTAGAAATAACCTGCTTCATTAAAATTGACGGGAAAGACAAGCTCGAAAAAGGTAATCACATCTTATGCCTGTGGCATGTTCACTATATGAAATTCTTCATAGTCTTCAGATCGCATAAGCGCCATATTTGGATGAACCACCCATATTGGTACATGAAGCCCATTGAGGTACTACTCCGGCTCATGAATATCAAGAAGCAAGCATTTGGCTCTACCGGTAATAAGGGTAAGGCTGCTGCAGATGAAATCGTTAGCTATTTGAAGCAAGGATACTCCACGGCAATTGCACCTGACGGCCCAGCAGGACCGCCTAAGGTTCTGAAAAACGGTTGCATTCATATGGCGCTTCAGTCACAAACCCCAATTATTCCGATTCGGTTTAAAGTAAATAGGTGTTTTCGATTGAGATCTTGGGACCAAAAAGAAGTCCCCCTACCTTTCTCTACCATAACTGTAGAGATCGGAGATCCAATTGTGCCCATAGATGACGAGATAGAAAAGTTTTCGCAGATAATTTCGAAGAGTTTAGACTACAAAGAAAGCTAAGGCCAATCTAATAACAACTTCGCACCAAGCCCATAGATCGCACCGCCAGTTGAGCTGCTAAAGCTAGCACGAAAGTTGCTCATACCATCCACTTCTCCTGGATAAAAACCGGTCGAGCCCCCGCCACCAGACCAATCGGATTCAGAAAAAAGTGAAAAAGCCCCATCTCCAAAGCGCCATAACACTAGCTCCAACTTAAGAAATCCCCTGAAGATCGCTAGTGCATTACTAGTCGATGTCGAACCCACACCTACGGTCTTCTTTTGCTGGTTGATACCAACTTCACCGACCGCTGCTTGCACTGCCGGGCCGATAGAAATCAATATATCAGGCCACTTTCGCGATGGAGCAATACCAAATCGTAATCTAGGCTTAAGCACAAACGCCGCTAGCTCATAAGTCATTTTCTTTAACGGCAGGGCAGCTGCAGATTGCTTGTCCCGTTCTTTCTTATTTAGCTCTCCGCGCAACCAACGCACCGAGCCATCGATCCCCCAATCATAGTGCCAAAAGCCACGGCGATCAAAAGGCTTTTCGAGTACAACTCCCCAGCCATCTCCAGTACCGCGAAACACACTAGCATGACAGTCCATCACCGAAGAATCATCTTCATTCGCCTCACATTGGTCTGAATTAACACCCTCTGACGTCGTAGCAGTTTCGTAAGTCAAAAGAAGACTATCTTGAGAATTAGTGTAGTCGACGCCTAGTTGATATTCGGACAGGTACTTAAAGATACCTGCTTGGGCCTGGCTAAAATGCCCAAGAACAAATAACAAGACCACTAAAAACTTTTGAATATACGGCTTCATAATGTTCTATTTCGGGTGCTTACAGAATTAATGAATAGGCATTTTTTGCATGGTAAACACGCCTTAAGCAAACCAGAAAAATTGGTAGGTAAATCATAGACAGAGAGAAAGCTATCTAAAGTGAGGCCTCTATAAAAGGCCTCAAATTAAGGTTTGAGAATTTTGCCAAACTAGAAAGTAGCTGCCACTGGAGCTGAGGTTTCACAGCATACATAGTTGTACTCCGCCGTTCCATAGCAAAAGTGTAAGCCATTGAATGTTTCAATGTCGCCTGACTCGAAACATTTGTTGTGGTCGACATTCATAACTGCCGAATAATAAGCGGTGCCTACCTCGCAGTGCCCTGGGTCTGCGATGGCATCATGCGCGGCAGCGCTAGCTTGATCTACCGCGTCATCAAAATCTGCTTGCCCGACCGGGTTTCTAGTCGGCCCCACAGAACCCGATCCAGAGTGGCCATTGGAGGTCCAACCATCTGGACACGCTGCTGGTCCGGGGTCACCTGGTGCAAAAGCGCTTGCCTGTAAGGGTATTACATTTACCGACAAAATAAGCGCCGATGCTGCAAAATAAAAACTCACCTTCATACTTCTAACTCCTTTTAGAAAATTAGTGGGACCTATAATTATAGCAATGGTCGGGGCCAAGTATAGTACATTTGCACTGTCAATTTGGCCTACCAATACTTACACAATGAGCCTGTAAATAAAGCTTTATCTCAACACTATGCGGCATAAGGCTAACATGAAGTTTTCTTCATTTGGCAAGAGTTGTAAAAACGGCAGATTTATTTTTGCCCTTTGTGAAGCAGGTGATATCCAATAAACCACTCACCATTTATTACCCAAGGCGCTTCAAACTATGGTTTTTGCAAAGCTAAGCAATAATAGAAACTTATCTGACTAGCTAATCAAACTTAATAACTAGAAGAATTCAGATAAAGCTTTTTGGAAATCGTGCAATCTAGCCTTGATTCAACGATCAACCTGGGGTAACAGAACCGTGCCTTCTAAGTTTACGCGTCCCCCGTTTTAGCTAGGAGATATAAAAAATGAAAATGCGATATCTAAAAAACGCTTTATT
>JANQHA010000199.1 GCA_028282865.1 Oligoflexales bacterium | reverse complement strand
AAACCAGGAGAGTACAGAATACACCTTCGACTTTCATCGATGTTATCTTTACAAGGGTTTTTCTTGGATGAAATCGCCAAACGATCTTTACCAGTGGTTTTGGACCCCAATAGAAAGGTTTGGTTCTTCCTACCTACCAACCGCTGATTCGCCGCTAAATGCCAAAAACCTTGTTGGGCTTGAGGCTGCATTGCAAACCAAGTCTTCCCTTCATGAAGCACCAAATAAGGTCGTTTCACGTGACGCTTAAGAGTTGAGAAAATACGCCTTGCGGTTAGCTCTGCAGTAGAGAAATAGTTTTTCAGGAAGCTCTCACTTTTGGTCGAATTCTGGTAGGGAAAGGATGTGCTGATTCGAATCAAGCTCTTTCCGGCACCGGAACTTAGATGTTTCAAGGTGACTTTCCACGGACTATCAGCGTCGATCGCTATACCATTTTTAATTGCATATCGTTTAACTTGAGACATCACACTACGACGGAGAAAATTCTGGCGTTTGATACCTAGCTTGTTAGTCGACCGCATAGGAGTTTCAACAAATGATACGGCAATGCGGTCAAATCCAAATAGGTTTTTATGAAATTCAGTTGTTGCTGCTTCATCAACCACTTTGGAAATATCCCCTCTTTTTAGAACTTCAAGCTCATCTCTGCCATCGCCTGCAGTTAGGTTTTCTCTTTTACTAATGGCCGAGGATATACTATCTGAAAGAGCAATTGTATTAGATACCGATAAAGATTCATTACCACCGCGTGTAATGGGGACAACAATATTTTTCACAGTATCGAGGTCTTCTCCTTTGTGATGTTTCTTCATCCGAACCTGCAAACTACTGCCTGGCTTCATTCGCACGTACCGGCGCCATTCACCGAAGCTATCGGTGATACCTTTGCGCTCCTTATCTACCCACACCTCTGCACCTGCGACCGGGTGGCCGTTATCATCAATCGCTCGAAGTTCGAAGTATACAAATGGATCGTTAAAAAACTTCTTAGAATATTGAGCCCCCACCCAGAAGACACCCGCTATCGCCGCCAATGCGGTGGCTATAATAATCGAAGCCGACAAAAACATGGTCATGCGTCGCCGGATAGGTTTGACAAGTGCGCGTTGTTCTTCAAAAAAACTATAGGCCTCAGAAAAACTTCGCTCGGACTCAGAATTCTCTGTCGATTCAGAACCACCAACGTCAAAATGCACCTCAGCCATAAGGTCACTCCTAAACTTTTAAATTTTTTGATTAAAACCCTGACCTTAGGTATTGAGGCTTATTAAAGACCCCGGTAAACTCGGTAGTCAGGGTGTCAAAGAAATACCAAGAAATGATTTCCTACTGTCAAGTTTAGCGAAAGGAACATCGAGTGAAAATGGGCAGGATATTCCCACTAGTCTTAGGGCTCCAAGTGTTTGCAACGATTGGACTTGCTCAAGGTGGGAAAATTTTGCTGCCCAAGCCAGTCGAAGTAAAACCACCACCGTCTCGGGGTGAACAAGGTGCAAGAGAAGATTACGACCGCCGAAAGCAACAACTAGACAAGCACCTCAAGGTTAAACGTCGACAAAAACCGTCCTCTTCCCAGGAGCTAGATAAGAAGTTACTAGCAGAGACCTTGAAGCCAATTCCTATAACATACTCTCTCAATATCCATCTCTTAGCCTCGGCGATTCAAACCTCCGGTGAAGATCGTAAGGATTACAATATGGATCCTTCAGCCGGTTTCATGCTTCTCATCAAACCATTAAAGTCAAGTAATTCTAGTAATTTATCTCTATGGACCGGGTTTCGAAGTTATTATTTTTTGGGCGGCGGAACCTATAAAAATAACATTGGGCGCTTCAGTTTTAATTACTTTGGACCGACAATTGGGGTAGGCAAAATCGACCCAGGAATAACTAGCCTACCAATAAAAGGTAATAAATCTGCAGAGGCTAGCTCTGGCTTGTCTCATGCCCGAAATGGCTACTTTGCATTAATGGGAATCGCGGCTCAAAGTCGCCAAGGAACGTCAGAAAACGGTAAGGAAGAACCAGAGGATGATCTTAATAGCAAAGCTATTGCATTTGACTCGCCCGGACTATGGGCAGAAATTTGGTATAGCCGAATCAAATACAACGCAGTTAGCCTCAACATTTTGGCCGGTGCTCAGATGGGCAAAAATAAATTATTTTATTATTTTGGTATTGGCGCTGGCGGCTGGCGCTAACCGCACGTCGGCACAAACCAAACCTAACTCTAACAATGGCAACAACACCGCAAACAATACGCCGGTTCAAGAAAATGAAGAACTATTTAATAATATCAATGAGAATTTCGAAAACTCAAACGAAGCTAATTTTCTAAAAGAGGAAACCAAGGAATTCAAAGGAGAGCTAAATCATCCAAAAGCTGCATCACGGTGGCGAACCAGAGAGCTAATTATGACTTCAAACATAACGATGAAAGAGGAAATCGAGAGCTGCAAGAACGAACTCATTGCGTTGAATGCCAATGCCCTAAGTCCCGAAACCTTGTTATCATCTAGAAACTTATTAACTCAATCAATTGTAGAGAATGTAGAGGCCTACCATTGGTGTTTTTACCTTAGCATGCTAGACCTTGATAACAAGCTGGATGCCGCTGATATAAATATGAACTTTACTAGCAAATACGGGATGTTTGTTCAGCGCATGAAAGCTTTGTGGATCCTCGCAAGGGCCTTAGACGCTGCTATAGGAAGCAAAAAATACTTCGGATATCTCCGAAGGCGCTATAAAGATATCTCGCAAGGCCACTTTGGTAGATCAGTCGAGGTTATCAGCGCTCCTCTGGGAGATCTAAATCGAACACCTCCGTCACTTATTCCTAAATCAGCTGGATCGTACTTAGAATAACAAGATATTCCAAATTTCGTAGCTAGTCTGACTTAATGCCTAGAAGGTTAGCAGTCCGGCAGTGACATCTTCCACCTTAAACCCCTACAAACTCGGCATTTAGCTAAAAAGCTTTTTTTCAAAATTGACGGTGATCATTCGGGAATATTTAATACTTCAAAATTACCTAAGAAGGGGAAGACAGTGGAAAAAGTATTAAAGACTCTAGATGCCCATAGTGCAGAATTTAAAAGTGTAAGCGAAAAGTTTACCGCCATGGACAGAAGGTTTGCAAAAGTCGAAGAGCGACTCGACAATGTAGAGAGAAGGCTCGATAACGTAGAGAAGAGGCTCGACAATGTAGAGAGAAGGCTCGATAACGTAGAGAGGAGGCTCGACAATGTAGAGAGAAGGCTCGATAACGTAGAGAAGAGGCTCGGCAATGTGGAAAAGAGATTAGACCGCATCGAAGCAAGACTTGATAAATTTTCTATTCTGCAAGAACAAATGCAAGCTAGCATCGATAAAATTTTGGAAGTCATACAACATAACTACAACACTTATCCAAACAAAGAGGAAGTCAATAAAAAGTTTGACCAGCATGATCACCGAATTTCGGCATTAGAAATATCTTATAAAGAGGCTCATATCGAGTAAGAGAGCCTCGACTCTTTGCATTAATTTTACTGGCTCTGCATTACGCTACCACTCTAACCACTCAACTTTAACTTGACCTACGCCGGTATCTAACCTATACCAGCGACTAGTTAATTTTGAAAAAGGTTCTCAACAAGATGAATAAAGTCCTGTTTTTGTTGCTATTATTTCTGCAACCTTTAAGCTCCTTCGCTCACAGCCACCATGAAAATATGGAAGATTTGGTTAAAGTCCAGGAGCAACTGCTCGCGACTATGATCGCATACTTACACACCCCGACAAGCAGCTATGACGAAATGGGGACGATCAACTTTCGAGGCAAGCAGATTCCAGTTAACATAAGCGCAATGAAGCAGCTCGCTGCTATCGCGTCCTTTCACGACCAATCTACCGATCATCACCACTGCTCACATGAATGCCAAAAAAATTTTTTAGGAAAGATCGGTAAGCTTATGAACAAACTCGCTTCGCTGCCGCGCGATATTACCATGCTGGGACTTCACCCAATAAAGGCGATAAATTCTGTTAAAAATAGAGCCAGCAGCTTGAGACCATTCCAGCCTAAAAAGATCATCGAAAGATTAAAATCGACATTTAGCCATTACAAGAGCGCAACTATAAATATGATAAAGGGGACAAGCCGGAGTGGAGTCTCGGCAATCAGCCAATATTATCATGGCTACAGCCCTACCCTATTTGTCATAATTGTGGTTTCCCAGTCAGCTTGGGAAACCTTAGAAACCATCCTTATGCCAGGCATCCACGTGGCCTGCACTATATTCAATTCGGCGTTACTAACCGGAACGACTCTGTCCGAAAGACTCTACCAACTCGCTTCGTTCCCTTCGACCAATCTACCTTTAAAGACTAGGATCCTGAGAAGTATCACCGGCTTTAAAGACGACCTAACCTTTAGCTTTCACAACTCCAAAACTACGAATTACTCGTCCGAAAACTCGCTCATTAAAATTACCCGAAAAAACTATTTACCAAAGCACGAAACAGACCTTGAGAATCAACTCAGAACTAGTGGCTTTTACGACTCCGTGTATGTCTCCAAAGAAATGTCACCTGGATCGCACGAGGTTAATTTACTCGCTGATATTGACTTTCTGTTCGACCCTACTAAAGACCAGGTAGAGCGTTTTTTTGTTGCGTCAAGCTTCATTAGTGGAATAAAGAAGCAAATTAAGCTTAGCCAAATAATCGCAAGCCAACTTGCTAAACAGGGTGCAATCTCCACGAAAAGTCTTTGGGAGGTCAATAAGGTCGCTGGTTATATGCGAGCAAACACTGCCCTACTCTCTAACAGCTTACTTCTAATTGCATCTTTGCAGAGTTCTGAAATCCCAGAGCATCTAAAATCAAGGACAATACGTAACGTAGAGCACAACTTACTACTTTTTAGAAAAACCCATGAACTCTTCAGTAACGCCATAGAACTCTCTAATAATGCCACACCGGGTTCTGAGCAGTTATTAAATAATGAAGCTAGAGCTGTCTCGCAGCTGGCAAAGCAACTTAAGTACAAGCAAACTTATTTAAGAGCCGGCAAGAGACCATATAAGTATAAGCTGCTCGCAAAAGCCAAGCGGGCTTGCGGAAAAATATTTCTCTAAGCTGACAAATAGTTCCTTTAAGTAAAATTTTCTTTCAGGTAGGAACTTTTTTCCTAACTCTTATTTTACAGTCAATTGCATATGTTAAAGTCACACCAGGAACATTATTCCTGACAGCTCAGCGCTTAATTTCGAAAACCCCTCACTAAGTCTTAAAGATTAAGGTCAACACACCGATTCCAAAGACAGAATTCTACGATCATAAGGTTTAGGCGTGAAGACTCTAACTTTAACAATAGCCCCATTAGTTATAAGCGTTTTGCTAAGTGTTAACGCGAAAGCAAACAGCTATGATAACGAATGGGAAAACGTTCAGTCAAACGCTCATCAAAGCAATAACAACGAAGAAGATATTGAAGCTAGTATTCGTAAAGTTGAACGTGAGCAAGCAGATGAGGCTGAGGATAAACGAATTGCGTCGTCGACTCGAGTTCGGCGGTTTCATGAAGTACTCGACGAGCTGTTAGCCGAATTTGCATACGATGTTAGAATGGGGCAGCTTAAGTCACTTAAAAATGTCTCTATCAGAAAGGTGGATGTAAGTGACTCTCTGCCAAAAACCTATCGTCAATACTTGGAACTGCTTGTAGCTGAGAGAATTCGTGAAAACTCAAGAGTTAAACTCATAAGCTGTGTCCCGTGTAAGACGAAAACCTCTCGATTAGTAGAGGGGAAGTTAATGATCACTTCACCAACAACAAATGTCGGCAGAATGCAACAAGCTGCAGATCAGCTAGGCATAGACAATTTTATCGACGTGGTTTTGGTTTATCACACCACGCATATGGTATTAGCAATGCAAGTATTTAATACGGGCACACAAGAATTGACGTGGGCTCGTACTTACAACAGCGAAACTATAAAAAGCAGGTATCAAAAGCTTGCAATCGATTATAAGCAGGTGAAAAAATCTCGCCCCGGTGAAGATTACGTGCCAGACTACCGGTTCTTAGTCGGCCTTGGGGGCGGTATAATTCCCAATGTGAACAATAATTCAGACGACAGTGGAATGATTGCAGCAATGATCCGCGGCACCGAGAAGTTTGATAATCGCCGCCACGAATTTGGCCTACAGCTATCAGTATATATGAAGAAGAACTCCATACTTGGGGATCATGGCACTTCTTCAGCAATATCTGACGCACCGAAACTTGAGGCCTCGGCTTCCGAACTGACTCCGTGGACTACAGCAATCGCAATGTATGGAATGTATGCGAGGCATTTGGTCGGGTCGATCGAGTCGTATAATGAAGTCAGGCATGGTCTAAACGTAGGTTTAGGTTTTCTAATGGCGCAATCCTACTTAACGGCTTCAGTCCGAGCTGGATGGGACATATATTTTGGCAAAAGGTTTGCGACAAATCTTGCAGTTATAGGACTGGCACCATCGACAGACTACGTCAGTAGCGAATCAGTAGCAACAAGCGCGGGAGTGGGTTTTGAACTCGGTATGTCGATCAATTACTAACACGCTAGCATTAGCCTTATTAGCCCAAGGGTGTGCCAATTCGGCCAATAATAGTCAAGAGGACATTCTCTCTGGAACGATTGACTACCCATTTGCATCTCGGACTTCCCCCTTAGGGCACAATGGGCCAGAAGAGAAGTTTGTTATCAAGTCCACAGTAGGCAACTCAGAATATGTCTTAGAAATCCCGGGTGCTGCCAGAGACTATGATATTGAAGTCCCGCTGGCCGACCTTAAACGATCAGGTGCCATTGATACCAATGCAGGTTCTGTAGAAGGCATTTCAAAACCTCAATTCACTGACCGTGAACTAGTAAAGGCCATGCCTAGAATACCTACTCCTGATGATCGGGCTCTCGTAGAGGGCGCTTTTGGTCTAGGACAATCGGAAGGCCCAATGCAATCTCCAAGCTACACTCTTCATATAGCTAAGATAAATAAACTATATTTAGCTAAGCAGTACGAGTACGCACTAATAGAAATAAACAATTTGTTAACTTATTACCCGACAAGCCCGAAACTGCACAAAATGAAAGGAACAATCCTACTTAAACTGAGAAATTATAAGTTAGCAGAGATAGCTTGGTCGCGCGGCTACGACCTCGCACCAAATGATATCGCACTAAAAAAAGGACTAGAGAGCCTACGAAGAAGGATACAAGCGCGCAAAGAGCAGAATGCAAGCGCTACTAGCCACTAAACTACCGCCTACAGGTCAGCACCTAAAACCTTATCACAATTTCGTCGGGGACGTAGAGCCTTACAGCGCTTCCGTACGGCGGCAAAACCGTCAACGTCCATGGCTTCTACAGACAATAGTTTCAGGTTGAACTCATAAAGTGAAACATAACTCAACTCTGCCTTCACTTCGTAGAAGTTATGGTTCTCGATCCATGCACTTTCCCGGCCATAAAGTTTGATAGAAAAATTTCTCTCCTTTTTGGAAAACTCCTTCCAAGCAACATCGACAGCTTCCCTAGAGCGTAGTTCTACCTCAGGACCAACACCAGCATCACTAAGACCATCAATCTCCCAATACTGAACTGACAAAGGATTATATGCTATCAAAGGAGCATTTAGTGGTATTCCAACCGTCTTCTGCGCTACATCTGCAATATTATTTAGATCGTCAGGTAACATAGGACAGCTAATCGATAAAAGAAAAGAAATCATTTTCGGCCGATATGTTTTCCCTCGGATCCTAGTTCTTCCTGAGGAGCCACCACAAGGGATCCCCATCGCCATCCAATTTGATTGGCTTTGGGCGCCTCTTATGCCATCTTCAGTCAAGCAAGGCTTTTCGACCCTAACAACAACAAACCCACCTCTTTCCATCTCCACATAAACCGGGAGATCTTTCCCAATAGGTAGGTTAAAGGCATTACATTTAGACACCTGCTTAGCACGAAGTTGCTCAGATTCGGATACCGCCTGTTTTTGTGGCCTAGGAATACTCTGCTCGGGGTAAGAAACTGGATCAGGGGAAGTACAACTCAAAAACAGTACAAAGAAACCACACAACGTCAGAAACAATCTAATCACGCTTAATTCTCCGAGTTACCAATAGAAGATGGTACACGCCAATAACCGCAGCGGCAAGAATGATTGGTTCGAACCAGGTAATTATATGACTAGCCCGCATCCAAGCCATGGAGCTCCAACCTACGGTATTGGGCGCTAACCGATTCAATACAAGCAAGTCACGACCATCGAAAACAAAGGTCGATATCGTAACAAAAAACATCGATAAAATTAACAGCCAACAGTTTTCGAAAAGGCTACCTAACCCAACCGCAGGGGTAAGCGCGCAGCAAACTAACACTATTGCAAAACTTATCGATAGGTGCAGGTCGAAGGGAGAAAGAAATGCGATACCCCAAATTCTGCCCCAATCTAGCCAAACTGGCCAAGAGAGAGTGGCCCAACTCGATTGAAGCTCTAAATCACGGATATATTCGGCCCGCACAGCAAGAACACTTACCAACAAAATAACTGTACCGGACCCTAAAATACCGCCAATTCGCAGCCAACGCTTTTTCTGAAATACCCAAAGAGCAAAGGGTTCACGCAAAACGCCAAATAGTGGGTTTCTAGTATGACGTGTCGCAGCACCGATTTGCTCTACTTCCGACTGCTGCTCAGTTGGAACACCTAGCAACTTAGAAAGAATGTCCACCATAATGCCGGACACAACATTACCTGAATAAATTTTAGGCCCTAAATCCTGCAGCCTCTTCTTTTCGAGACTAAATCGCCTTACCATGGGTCGCGCTAAAACCCGTTTAAAGGCATAGCCTAAAATCATCATCGTAGGCAAAGCTAATCCGATAAAAATAAAAACGGGATCAACCATAACTAAGCATAACTGAACCAGCACCAGAAACGTTAAACTAAGCATCGATCCAGATTTAAAAAAATGCGCATGTCCCATGACCCAGAGGACAAGTAGTAGAGATATAAGGTTGACGCCAGTGACTTGATCAGCCCTACCTACGAGACTTCCTCGGCTAAATAACATAAGCGCGACTATCATGGACATCGTCCATGAGCCGGACAAAAAACGCGCATACAGGCTGGCAAATGCAATCAGACCAACGATCAGCCAAACATTTAGCTTAACTATATACTCTGGGTGGTAACTGCCGTCGTAACAGGCATTGACTAAATACCACTCAAATCCTCGGGATCTAAACCACTGGTAGCCCCGCTGTAGAAAAAGCTGCTTCCACTCGATAAACCCTGTAATATCAAAACCGCTCGTGTGGCTCGCCTGTTGATATTTGCAATGCCTGAGCTCCTCCATGACTAAATATGACTGACTGACCATTGAGCGCATATCTGCTTGGGGTTCAAATGTACGTAGCTGCATCCAAATCATTCTCATCAAAATCATTAGTAAAAAGATGAATGGCAGCAAGTTACGAACGCGCCGCAGCTTCAAAATAGAGTCAAATTTACCCAAACTATCGCCTAAAAGGTTAATTCATAGAATAACAGCCATAAAACACACAGATTTTACTGAAAATTATCAAATCAAGTATAACGCGATTATCATGACAATAATATCTCAAGAATCCAATTTATTGCCTGATTTTGCTAGCGGCATTCACTGGATATCACTTATTTTATTAATATTTTTATAATTTATAATTATTTTCTTTTATTATTGACAAGATATAAAAGATTTAATAATTAAAACCTTATCGATAGGAATAGTAGATTCAAAACCTACTACTTGGGCAGGGTCTTAGAGATTCAGATTTTGCCCAGGGCCTGTGTAGCTTAAAGCTGCATAAAAACTATAGAGTTACGGAGGAATAGTAATGGCATCGGTAGAATTAAGACCAGGAGATACGCTTAATATCGTATGGACTTCGGTTCAAGACACCCCGTTAGGTGTTAAAGAAGTTGAATCAAGCTTCGCATTTTCTTATGACGAGTTATTGACCAAGCTAAAGGCAAAAGGCCGTGCAGGTAAGTCCAGGCGTTCTGGTACAAATGGTGCACGATTTAGCCGCATTGTGGCCCTAGCTACCAATGCTCTAAGAAAAGGCAAATGGTCTACTGGTGCTGATATTGACCGTGACGAGGTCTTCACTAAATTGATGGAGCGGTTTAACGAGCTCGATGATGGTGAATACACCAATATTACTAGTAACGCTAGAGAGTCGTTAGAAAAGCTTCAGCAAAACGGCAACTACTTAAGCTCTACTCAAAAACAGCAGCTCTCTGAAACTATAGCTGCTATTGGAATGCCCAACTA
>JANQHA010000167.1 GCA_028282865.1 Oligoflexales bacterium | reverse complement strand
AAGCGTTTAGCAAGCTCAAATGCGTGGCGTCCGATTCTTTCCGACGCTGATTTGGTAATAACTTTGATTCCGTGGGCAGTCTCCTCACTGACTTTGTATTCGACACCTTTATAGAGATCCTCAGAATTTTCTCGTACTATGATTAGATCGACATCTTTGGCGATGCAGTCAACGCCCAAAATAGATCTTATTGGCCGAACGTTAGCGTAAAGTTTATGTTCTTGTCGTAAAGTTACGTTTATAGATCTATGGCCGGTTCCGACTGGAGTGGTTGTTGGGCCTTTGAGAGCCACTTGATTAGCGTTTAAGCTGGTCGATAAAGAGTCGGGTATTAATACCCCGGTATCTTGAAAAGTGTGAATTCCGCATTCAATAGTTTCCCATTTAACAGGAATATTTGCTGCTTGAAAAATGGAGACCACGCTTGCAGTTATTTCTGGGCCAATGCCGTCTCCTGGAATGAGGGTAACAGTTTTCAATTTATTCTCCCTTTCAGATATCAGAGTGCTCTAGTCTTTTATATATAGTTAGTACTTTATGCCACGACAAATGTTGCTCGAGCCATTTCCGGCTATCCTTTAATTTTTTTTGCAGATCTGAGCTGCTAATAGAGCCCGTGAGTCCTTTAAGCTCACTAGAAAACTCCGAGGAATTTCGGTAACATCTCACGGTTTTAAGCTTTGACGCGTAGTTTTTAAAAAGTTCACACTGGCCAGCTGCTAAAACAGGGATTTTGGCAGCTACAGCTTCTAACACAATCATTGCCAGGCTCTCGTGGTATGAAGCAGAGACCAAAGCTGTTGCACCTGCCAGCAGGCTACGTTTGTCCTGCTCGGATACGTAGCCTAGATCGATGATATGGTCGTCTTGAATAACCTGAAAGCCTTGATCGAGTTCTCCTGCTAACACTAGCTGAAGCTTCGACTCCGGGTAATTGCTGCGGTACTTTAAAAAGTATTCGGTCAATACGTGAACGTTTTTCGCTTTCCCTACTCTTCCCATGTATAGAAGATACGGTTTTCTTTGACTAGAGTTTTCCTGAGCAGGGGTACGGCTGTGGCAGTCAAAGCCTAGTCCAGCAATTTCGATTTTACTTTCAGTTAGTGGGTACTGATTTATTATGAGTTTTTTCTCGATATCCGTATTCACGTATATATAACTAGCTTTTTCTAAGAGGGTTTTGGTTGTCTGAAAATAAAATGGTAGCTCGTTGTGTGCGGTTGGAACTAGTAGAGTCTTGGTGGTTAGTTTGGGAAGAAGTCGATTAGTTGTTGGGTAAAGGTAGGTAAAAAATATAATTAGCTTATATTTAGATTGATCTTCTAAAAGCCGTTGTTCAAGGTTTAGTGAGTACGGGCCTTGTAGGCCCATCCATATTGATTCGAACTTAGATCTAATTTTAATAGGCAAGGGCAGGTGATGAATAAAAACTCTATAAAACTTATTAAAAAAGCTAAAAAATAGACTTCTATTTCGGTCGCAATCAAACCGGTTGACTTGTATACCGTCTTCGGTACTGACACCCGAAGTGAATTCAGGTGCCCATGTCGCGTAACTTTTAGCGGTCGTTGTGTATACAGATATGCTCCAGTTTAAATCATTTTTAAGTCGGTGTGCCAATACGCGAGCGTGGGTTTCTGCGCCCCCGATGACCTCTTTTCCAAATCTTTGGACAATTATGGCAATATTCAATTTAGTTCCTATTGCAGTCATTATGACCGTGTAAATTACAATATTCCAACGAGCGTATCCGCTGTTAGTTTAGCGGCCTTTTTGTGATCGGCCAACCACTGATTGTGGGCGTCTTGGCAAATTAAGTTGGTGGTAGTCAGTAAAACACTAAAGCTCTTAGAGACCTGCATAACTGTTTGGGCAATGCTATACAACTCTATATTTTCGACATAATCATTAGGGTTCATGCCTTGCAGAAGCGTCGAGTTATTACTTATAGAGGAGGCGCAAAGGGCTTTCTTTACTGGTAGTGAATCTTGAAATTTATCCATTGCTTTGTTGAGTAAAACAGTTGGATCCGAATTTGAAATTCTGTAGCATTCCTGAACTCTTTCGCCGTAGGGTAGCCAGGAAACTGCATCTATTAGAAACACTTCCGGCGAGTCGTATTTCTCAAATGCACCGCAGGTTCCGAGGTAGATAACATCTTGGTCCAAACAAGATTCATTTAGCGTGTAGGCATTACGAGCGGAGGTAATCGCTCCTACGCCAAAGCAGCAAAGTTTTACCGAATGTTTATCTGCGGTCAATGATTCGACGGACTCTTGAGCTTCAAATGGTGCCGCACAGATAATTGTTAGATTCATACTCTTCCAAGCTATATGATATGAACAGATGTTATTACTACAATTTTTTTCCTAAAAAATTTATAAAGTTGCTGACGTAAACTTATTCTAAGTTGCTCATTTATGTATTCAATGTCGCCTCGCTTTTCCTGTATAGAGGTTTTGACACTTTTTAAAGCAGATTTCTCGCAGGACTGAAACCAGTGATCGCTATTTGGTTCTTTTAATCCTATAATTTTAATAGAGCAATTAGTTAGCCAGCTTTCGTCTGCTGCTGAATATACTCCAGAAAATACACAGGCACCCAGCTCACCAATCTTAAGCCGAGATTTTAATACTTGCTTTTCTAGTACCTGCTTAGAATAGGAGTCGATAAACTGCCACCGTGTCTCTACTTCGTCAGATATATTGATACCTCCACCTGGAGAATGGGTTATGACGTCTCCGTCGTGGACAAAGACAGTGTTCTCCTCTGGAACCCCTAGCTTTTGAGCGGCTAACTCGTTTGCTTTTAAATGGCTAAAAGTACCGTGAACTGGAATGAAGGTTTTTGGCTCAAGTGAATCTATCAATGCCTTTATGTCATCCTCGCAAGCATGGCCGCTTACATGAATATTTGGATTATCTTTGACTGTATATGCTTTCGCTCCTGTCAAAGAGCATAAGCTCATAAGGTGAAAAACCGACTTCTCCGAACCAGGAATAATACGCGAAGAAAAAATCACTGTATCGTCTGCATTTAATGAAAGCTGTTTATGCTCGCCTCTGCATATTCTTGCCAAAGCTGCTAATGGTTCTCCCTGGCAACCAGTGACGACCACCACTGTGTCTTCCGATGCAGTATTGTCTAACTGTTTAGGGTCGGTTAGCAGGTTTTTACTTTGTGGTAGTAAGTCAAGATCGCTGGCAATTCCCAAGGTTTTCTTTAGCCCTGTACCTTCAAAATATATTTTTTTTCCTATATCTTGGCAGATTTTTATGAG
>JANQHA010000076.1 GCA_028282865.1 Oligoflexales bacterium | reverse complement strand
TAGAGTGAGGCTAGATGAAAAATCATTTTCACCACAGGTTGAATCACCGTTGTCATTTGCAATGGCAACCTCGTAGGAACTAACCTCATTATGTTCGTCAGTGGCTACAGGCCAGACAAGTGTTGGTGATTTTACAATGGTTCCATCACCCGCCGAAGAGTCTACGCTTGTGCCGTCAAATACTGGTCCTAGTGCATCTACTAACGCACTTACGGTTAGGGCGTCTGATTCGTTGTCATACTGGTTTTTTGCCTTTACATGAAGATAAAAGGTACCGCCGCCGCTGGTCACTGAAGTGGTAGTGGTATCGTAGTAGTCGTCGCTGAGCGACGCTGAACTACTTTGACTAACACTGTAGCGATAGCTGCAGGGAGCTGTAGAGCAGCTCCACTCCCATGTCTTTGTCGCGGTGTACTCCGACTGATTTGTTAGGCCAGTGATTTCTGGAAAACTAATTAAACCAAGCTCTTCCGCAGGGTTGAATTTTGATGAAACTCCAGTGGAGTCACCTAAAGGGTTAGAACAGCTTGTCGTAAGTAATGCTAGTAGGAAAGTGTATTTCATTGAAACTTGATTCCTAACCCAATTCCAATATCCTTTGTTTGCTGAGAAGATATGGAAGAGTCTAGATTTTTGAATGTAAACCAAAAGCGTAGCAAAGAAATGTATTTTTGGTCGTGGATCCATTCTGTTAAGAAACCGGCCATATATTTAGTTCCATGCCTGACTCTAAATGTCGATGCGTGTGATGAAAAAAGGTAGGTGACTTTAGTCTCAAAGGTTAATCGCACTTTTGATATCAATTGATTGTAACCTAGTATTAGATTAAACCCTGGTTGGAAAACTGGATCCATGACGAGCCTAGTGCTATCCAGTGCTGATAGGTATACAGACTCCGAGTAGACCAACCCAACGCCGTATATCAGGCCATAATCTTTCTTCCATATTTTATCAAAGTCTAAGTTGTGTAAGCGGACCTTGTCTGATTCGAATGCTTTATCTGCTTTGTCATACTTGTGTTGGTATATTCTCAAAGAAGCTCTCGTGAAGTGATTTTGGGTGTGCCTGTCTATCAGGTGGAGTGCCACTCCGTAGTTTCTTCGAGATAGCAGTGTCGTTTTAGCATTATCATCTTTTTCTTCTATATCGAGTCTTGAATAGCCAATGATGGGCTCCAAGGCTATCGAATAACCCGACTGCTTTAGAGCTATTTTTATGTCCTGAACTGACGGCGACTGCTTGTCTCGGTTGTCGGCTAAAGACGAGTTTGGCACTGGTAGTAGAATCTCTGAGCCCGCTATAATTGTGTTGCGATCGATAATATGAGGATTTTTCTTTTTAAGCTCCTCGATAAATCTATCAAAGGATCGGGCTGCAAGGCCATTTCTAACCAAAGAACGGAATATTTCACTGAGTGTTTGACCGTTTGTGATGTAGAAAGGCTGCCAATAGTCATAAGGACTACTAGCTTTTAGGCTAGATCCGAATAGTATCGCAACTAGAATTAAAACCTTACTCATTATAACTCCTTGGTTGCGTTTCGGCTCACCTAGGAGGTCTTTGATGAAAGAATTCTTAACTTTGGTTTGAATGCTTAGGAAGGTTTTGACTAAGTGAAAAAAAATATGCCTTATACAGTCATGATAGCTCAGTGAAAAGTTAAGAGTATAAAAAACCCGATGAGTATTAGTCATCGGGTTTCCTTTTTTGAAAAAAAAGGAGGTTTTAGTTCTCTAACTGGGCTTTCTGAAGAAGCTTGCTTTCTCTTTTGCTGCTTAGTAGCTCAGGAGAAGCTAGTTTTGCCATTTCGTTCAGCTGTGCTGCTAGTCTAAGGCCACCCAGTATAAGTCTTTTGCGGATAATTTTTTTAGCGGTATCAATATACTCTTTGTCAAGAATCGGGAGTTTTTCTTCATCGAAGTTATCGTTGCTAAACTCTTTTGTTACTGGGTCAATGTATGTACAGTAAACTCGGTCTTTAGGGTGTGTTACTTCCGTTTTGTCTGGATAAACATTTTTGTGCTCATTCATAGACTCCTCATACCAACCATTGATCGGTAAATTGATTAAGTCTTGAGTAAACTCCTGATTAAACTGTCTTGTGGTCTGCGCATTTCTGTCTTCAATAGGTTCGAGCAGCATGTTAGTGAGCTGATAATAACCAAACCAACCTCTTCCTCCTGCTGCGGTAAAATCACTTAAAAATTCATCGGGAATCTTGCTGTCCCATACGCTGTGTAGGTTTGGTACCTTTTCTTTAGCAGGAGTAGTTTTTAGCCAATGAACTTTACAAAGATTGGCGCCGCGGTCCCAGCCATTGCCGACATGGAGCGGTTGGTGAACATCTCCCACGACATGGACAAAGTATCGGTACCAGATTTGCCTGACTTCGATCTCGACGTTTGGGTCGAGTAATAGTTTAGGAACTTTGCTGAGTATGGTGTCGGCACTCTTTTTAACAAGCGATGTTTGTAGTGGGGCTTCAAAGCCAAATACGACTTCGTGGAAGTGATAGGGTCTAAATTTCGAGTAGTCTTTTGCAGTGAAGCGGGAGTCATTTCTGACTTTGTCCGGCCAGGTTGCTGAGAGCGATAAAGGTTCGATGCCGACGATATTTCTGACAAACTTTTTAGCTTTCGTTGAAAGATGACGCTCAGCTATTTCGCCAACCGTTTCGTGCCCCATATCTCCCCAGCTGAACGCAGGTTGACCGAAGCTAATGACTAATCCTACCGAAAATAAATATGATAATGCTCGTTTCATTGTAATCTCCAAATAACTAGGTATCAGTTCTTAGCGGTTCGTTATCAACTTTGGGGTGTCGATGCAACGATATTCTGTGAACTTACTGGTTATATTGTGATTATGTAATATTTGGAGGGTTTAAAGCTTTGTGGCTTTTTCAATCTTATACATTTTAGTATCGCCAATGTATTTCTCTATCGGTGGTTTTTTGGACGTAAACCTCGAGATTTCTTTTACTATTGACTTTATGCTTTCTAGAGATTCGTTCAGGTTTATGACTTCTTTTTCCTGATGCTTTTTGTCAATTTTGCTAAGCTTACTAAAAGCGATTGCAAGAGCGTTGTTAATTTGATGGTTGAACGTTACCACCATAGCCTTCAAGGCTTCCGCTTCTCTGTGGTTTAATAGTTCAATATGAAGCTTCGCTAACTCGATGTGAGTATTGAGACGACTTTCAATGAGGCTGGTATCAAAAGGCTTAAATAAGTAATCATTCGCACCAAGTTGCATTAAATCCAAAAGGTGATCGCTATGGCTATCTGTACCGAGTATCAGGACCGGAAGCTCTAACTTTGAGTAGTTAGTTCTGATTTCAGAGATTAGCTCACTGTAGCTACTCACCATATGATCTATATTTAGTAGTATAGCATCGGTGCGGTTCCCTTTTATAAAGGTGACGACATTAGTGACATCTCCATGTACAGAGACATCGTAGCCAAGCTTGTTTAGCTCATTGTAGGTTAGAGGTCTTAAGCTTGAGTTTTGATCGATTATTAATATTTGCTCATTCACAGGTATTTACCTCTAAAGCCAAGGCTTTCATGAGTCCCTAGTCTCAAAATACTAATCGGTAATATGGTCTGGTGGGTTTAATATAATCTTAACATTAGTGGGGAGTGGCTGACCCAGCTAAGCGCATTATGGCTGATGGTTAGCTATATTTATGAAATGATTAAGATTTTTGGTTAGTTCAGTATTCAGAGTTTCTGCCACACTTTGAGAGTTTCCTGCGCTATAGCTGCCTGTAATAAAGCCATCTAGAACTTCAATGCTTGCATTTAAAACTAACTGCACGAATGCACCTGGCTTATAAAGGTAAGAATCTAAATATTTTTTCCAAAGATATTTTCTATAAGGAGCTAAGATAATATGAGGTTTTTCCTCTGCTGGCCGCCTGCTGATGGCTGAATGGATATCTGCAGCAGTATAGTCATTATTGAAATGACGATACCTTACAAGAGCCTGTGTCCATTGATTCGAGTTATTTATCTTGGGTAACTCGACGATAGGGTTATCTGTTATGACACTCCCTAAAGTATCGATATGTAACAGGCGAATTGATTGTAGAACCATGTCGATATCTTTATTATTATTAGCAATTTTTTCGGCTTGTTGGTAAATGCCCATTGAATCGGTCAGTAACTTTTGCTCTAACATAATTTTAGCTAGACCTTGAAGGATTAATCGGCGCTTGGTCTTTTTATTAGGGACCCCAAGAAGAGCATCTCCATTCTCCCGGTTTATGATTTGGGATGAACTGATGACTCCTAGAGTTACCGTGATATTAGTACCGCCACAGGCCCCTAACAAGCATTCAATTTGAGACAGTGCTTCCATAACAGCGTACTTTTGTTGGTCACTTACCGTGTCTTGAAACTCAAGCTGACAGGGTGAGTCACCATTAGCTGAATTTGTAGCGTTTAGCAAAAAAAAGCAGGAAATTAGAGGGATTATTTTAGCCACATGAACCTCCTTAAGTGTTCATAACCGGGCTTGCATTCGTAGATAAATAACCTTACCTTCGCGTTACTCAACGCGGGATTAACATATCGTCGAGTTGATGGGAAGCCTTTTTTGATGTTCTTTTTAAACTTTCATAAATCGCTAAAAATTTGTTTTTTTAACGCACTGTGTTTGTTTTCGGCTAGACGATTATGGAGGGAAAAACGTATTCTGATAAGCGGATTATTTAGCGAAAGGTTCTCGACATATGCCTAGCTGGAGGCAGCCTCATTGGTCTCTGAAAGAAAGGTTAGCGTGCTTGGCCTCAGAAAAGGGCACGGCACTTCTTCGGCTTCTCCCTGCTGAAATGGCTCATAATATCGGCATGACTATACTTGAGAAGGGTTGGGTAGCTCCTATATTAGGGCGGTCGCTGTCAACCAGGTTTTCTGGGCTTAGCACGGATGTGCCTGGAATTGGCCGATTAACCCACCCGATTGGTCTGGCGGCGGGTTTTGATAAAGATTGCCGCGCTCCTCAGGGGTTTGCTCAAATGGGGTTTTCTTTCATTGAAGTAGGCACTGTAACCCCACAACCGCAACCTGGTAACCCTCTGCCTAGAATGTTTCGATATCCTGAGCAGATGGCTCTGATTAATAGGATGGGTTTTAACTCTAAAGGCGCCTCAGTGGTAAGCCAGCGGCTTGGAAGACTTAACTGGGACCATGATAAAACTGCCCTTGGTGTGAATTTGGGTAAGAATAAAGACACCCCGACCCACCTAGCTATAGCTGATTATGCAATGGCCTACGAAACATTCAGAGGCAAAGCTAGGTACTATGTTTTTAATCTGTCCTCTCCCAACACCCCAGGGCTTCGTGACCTCGCTAATACCGACTTTGTTAGGCAGTTAGCTGGTGAGCTGGGACGAGACGTTTGCCATATTTGGCTCAAGTTAGATCCTGACATGGGTAAAAAGAACTTGCAGAATCTCGTCGAAGCTATAGGGGATTCTGGTTTTCAAGGTGTTATTTTAAGTAACACCCACCGGGTTGAGTGGCCTGAAAAAGGTGGGTTGAGTGGCCACCCGTTGTCTCTTATGGCTGGTACTTGTTTGGAATGGGCCTATGAGGCGCATAAGGGCGATTTACCTATGATTGCTTCAGGGGGGATTCTCTCTGGCAGTGACCTGTTTGATAGACTTGCAAGAGGGGCTCTTGCCGCTCAGATCTATACGGCTTTGGTTTACCGGGGCCCATGGGTGACCGTTCAGCTATTGGTAGAGTTGGTGGCGGAAATGAAGTTGCGGGGGTTTGATCAGGTTTCTGAAGTGATCGGTAGCTACTACCAATAGCCTGCTAAATGCAGGCAGGCTACCTAAGCTATTTATGCCTAATAAATTGAGCTGTTGGATTCTTGACGTCTAGGCTTTGGGCTTTTTTCGCAGTTTGATATTCTGAATTGCTTGCTTAGGTGTTATTGGCTATGTTGCCACCATGAATTTGGAGATTGTACGCCGAATCCGCGGTAATGTTCACGGAACCATAGATGTTACAGCCTTAGAAGATGCTGTTATTTCTCACCCTTACGTCCAGCGCTTGCGTCGTATTAGGCAGTTAGCTTTTCTCCATTATGTTTTCCCTGGGGCTAGTCATACTCGCTTTGAGCACTCGCTTGGGGTAATGCAGCTCGCTGGGATTGCCTGGGATAAGCTGAAAGTTAACCAGCAGCGGCTATCTGAAACCGCTCAAAAACTACCGGACTTTCCGACTTCTGAGAAGGCTCCACGAGACGATGTGCTCCATGGCTTGCTTACACCGACCTTTTCTTTGATGAACCAAGTTTTTGGATCTGAATACAATTTGCAGGTATTACGATTAGCTGGGTTACTGCACGATATTGGGCACCCTCCTTTTTCTCATAGCGGAGAGCGGCTGTTACCCTCTTGGTGCAAAGTACTAGAGGACAACCCTGATGCTTCGGATTACTTGGTCGATTGGCTCCGAGATAAAATCGACGGTTTGCGCAAGAAGGGTAAAGACCCAAATCAAGTGAAAGTACGCCATGAAGTCTTTTCGCTGCTCATGATTGATAAAGTCCTTAAGCAGGTTTATCAAGATCACCCGAACCTAAAGATTGTGGTTGATCCTCGGGATGTGATTTCTTTGATAACCCCTGAAATCACTCCCTGCCCTAACTCTCCTTTGTTGGCTCATGGGTTGTATAGAATGCTGCACGAGTTGATATCTGGTGAGCTGGATATTGATCGGATGGACTATCTGCTAAGAGACTCGCGTGAGTGTGGTGTAGTTTATGGTATTTTTGATGCGAGTCGAATATTGGATGGCCTGTGTATCTACCAGGACCATGAAGACAAAGGCCTACATGTTGCCATCAGAACCAGCGGCCTTGCAGCATTTGAAGACTATCTGCGTGCCCGCCAGTCTATGTACCTACAGGTTTATTTTCATAAGACTTCTTCTAGCGCTGAGGCGATGATGAAGTATCTATCGGGCATGTTAGATGGATGGAGTTTGCCTGCCGAAGTAGATGAATATGCCTCCTTTGATGAGTATAATATTGGAGTAGAGCTTTCGAATATAGCATCTAGTTCTCTAGATGATATTTATAAAGTTAAATCGTTTCAAAAAACCCTTCGAGATCTACTTTATGATCGACGGTTATGGAAAAGGGTTTTCGAAATTACAGGTCCTGCCGATGATCGAGTTGCCGAAGCAAGGTTAACTGCTGTTGAAAGTGTTATCCAAGATAAAAAAATTGATTTTCAAAGTGTTTCATCTTTGAGTTCTTTGACTAGATTTAGTCCACGTGCGCGTAGTGAGCGTTCGGCTAATGACCTTCGCATTATTAAAGAGGATGAATACGGAGTGCCAAGAGTACACCCAATCGAGGACTATACCAGTGTTATTCAAAACAATAACAATGTAGTCTTACGCCGGGTATATGTAAACTCGGAGAGTGATGCCGTCGGTGAAGATGTTGCATCTATTGTTAAAAGGGCTATAGAAGATCAGCTGCTAAGGTAGCGAGTTCACTTCTTTCACCACGTCTTAAATTTATGTGAGCGGCGATGCGTTCCCCACGAAATCTTTGGATAATGTAGCTTAGCCCATTATTAAATGTGTCTAAATAGGGATTGTCTATCTGGTACGGGTCTCCGGTAAGGATGATTTTAGTCCCTTCACCGGCCCTTGTTAATATGGTTTTGATTTCATGCGGTGTTAAGTTTTGCGATTCGTCTACGATAAAATACTGATTAGGAATCGAACGGCCTCTGATATAAGTTAGCGGTTCAACGGCTAACATTCCTTGATTGATTAGCTCCTGATAACTTCGACTGAATCTTTTTTGACTAGAACTCATGCCGCCATTTAGTAGTAGTTCGAGGTTATCGTAGATAGGCTGCATCCAGGGGTTTAGTTTTTCTTCGAGATCTCCTGGCAAAAAACCTATGTCTTTGCCCAGAGGAAAAATCGGCCTCGACACTAGGAGCTTATGATACTCGTCTTCGTCAGTGCACTTCGAAAGACCAGCTGCTATTGCTAGCAAAGTTTTCCCTGTACCGGCTGGGCCGCTTAGGGTTACTAGCTTGATATTGTCGTCAAGTAGTGCTTCTAGCGCAAAAGTCTGCTCTATATTACGTGGGTAAATGCCCCAAACCCCTTCCGATTGAGGCTCTAACATTCTGATAACATCATCTGCTTTATCATAGACGCCATAAACGTACTGATCGGAATCGTTCTCGTCGCGCAGAATAATGAACTCGTTCGGGTTTAGTTCATCGTGGCTTATGGTGATCTCGTTTTTAGTGTAAAAATCATTGATGACTGTCGCTGGCACGCCGACCTCTGTCACCCCTGTGTAGCCACTGGAGGTTTTATCAATCTTATCGGCTTCAAAATCTTCGGAGTTAATGCCAAATGCATCGGCTTTAATCCTTAGATTAGAGTCTTTTGTGATGATAATGACTTCGCGCTCTTCGCCGAACTGTTTTTGCATCGTCAAGCCGATGGCGAGGATATGGTTATCGGTGCTATCTTCTAATAGTTCGGGAAGTATTTCCATATTATGGCCGAGGTAAACGAACAGATTGCCGCCATCTTTCCGGTCGTCGAACAGTGGAATCCCAGACGAGAGCATTCCTTTCGTTCGCAAGCGGTCTAGGATTCGAGATAGCTCTCTGGCATTTCGACCTATGTCGCTAAGCTCTTTTTTAAATGTGTCAATTTCCTCAATGACTGAAATTGGAATGACTACATCGTGCTCTTCAAATTTATAAATACTAAGGGGATTATTTAGAAGAACATTGGTATCTAGGATAAAAACTTTTTTCAATGACATGCCGCCCTATGTATAAGAGCGTTCAACGTAAAAAATAGGTAATCTAGTCCAGATGGGTAAATTTATCATAAATTGACCATCGCATATAGCAAAATAACTCGCTTTGACCGGTAAGCGATGGTGTGCCTCGTGTCAGAGTTGGAAAATATCTAAATTCGGGTTATCTTTTAGTATGGCGAAGTCGATCAATGACTGGGGTGGCATATGAATGAGCAGCATCATACTTTAGACGAATTATCTAAGAGTTTTAAGACTCACTTTGAGAAACAGCGGGTAACGCTGACCTTCGATGAATATATCGATTTACTGTCCAAAAAGCCGACGGCTTTAACTAGAAATGCAGCGACTTATTTACGAGATACTTTCTGTCACTTCGGTAAAGAGACCATTGGCGAAGCCGGCAGTAAAATTTCCTCCTTTGGCCTATTTGGCCTTGGGTCAGAGAAAAATGGACCAATTATTGGCTGCGAACATGTACAAAATGATATTTACCAATCTATCGATACGTTTGTTCGCCAAGGTTATTCTAACCGTCTTATCTTGCTTCATGGCCCAAATGGCTCAGCTAAAACCTCAACCATCGAAGCCATTTTTCATGCTATGAAGCTATATAGCCAGTCTGATGAAGGAGCTGTGTATACTTTTAGCTGGATTTTTCCTACTGAGAAATCTGCTAACCCAAGGGCTGGGGGTGAGAACGGCCCGATTGGCTTTACTGGTGGCTATGAGGAGGAATCGCGGTCTCAAAGGTCTTATGCAATGTTAGATGAAAGTAAGATCTCTTGCAAAATCCCTTCGGAGTTTAGAGATAACCCCGTTTTTATTTTGCCGATGCCTCAGCGGGAAGGGCTGCTACGAGAATGGATTGCCCAAGAGCAGGGTATTGCACCGGAAGAAGTAGATGTACCGATTCATTTACTCAGCCCCGGCTTGTCCAAGAAAAACCAACTGATTTTGGAGAATATGCTTGCGGCCTATAATGGCGACTTAACCAAAGTTTTAAGACACATCCAAGTTGAAAGGTTTTTCTACTCCCACCAATATCGGGTGGGGCTTGCTGCAGTGGAACCGCAGATGTCCATCGATGCCGCTGAACGTCAATTGACTATGGATAAAAACATTCAAAACCTTCCAGTTTTTTTGCAAAACATTAGGTTTAATGAAGTTTCCGGTCCACTGGTCGAAGCGAACCGGGGAATTCTGGAGTTTTCTGATATGCTCAAGCGACCTATCGAAGCCTATAAATACTTACTCACTACAGTCGAGAAGGGAACAATTAGCCTGCCGACATCGACCGCT
Source organism: Oligoflexales bacterium (assembly GCA_028282865.1). Lineage (GTDB taxonomy): Bacteria > Bdellovibrionota_B > Oligoflexia > Oligoflexales > CACXFL01 > JANQHA01. The sequence goes on along the minus strand of JANQHA010000076.1, from coordinate 6,401 downwards.
AATCTTGATTGTATATTCTTTGGTACTACTAACGAGAAGCATTTAGATGCCTTCAAATCAGTCCCAGATTTTTCGTCATTTCGAAGCCGATTTGATTTGGTAACGGTTCCTTACCTGCTCCGACCTTCCAAAGAAGTCAGTATCTACGAATCAGATAGGAAAAGTCTTTCTAAAATTAAAAAGATTTGTCCTCATGCTATAGAGTCACTTTGCCTTTGGGCTGTGTTGACCAGGCTAAAACAACCTGATCCAGAGTACTACGACAGCAAGTACCGAGCCTTAATAGCGAGGCTTAGCCCTAGGAGCAAGGTAGCGTTATATGAGGGTGAAAGTCTACAGCCAGAGTTTAAGCCGGCCGAGGAGGCTATGTTGCGTGAGCTCAGATCTAAGATCTATGAGGAGTCTCGTGGCGTAACAGTTTATGAAGGTAGATTTGGTGCCTCACCTAGAGAGGTGCGCGGCATCCTAGGGAGGGCCTTGCAAAACTCTGACTACGCAACACTGACTCCAATGGCTATATTCAATGAGCTTCACCGCTTGGTAAAAGACCGGTCGGTATATGAGTTTTTACAGTTTGAAGCTCGTGGCTCTTACCACGATGCTAGAAAGTTTATTGATGTCATCCAAAAGGATTTTTGTGATCGCTTTGAATATGAACTACTGGCGTCGATGAGTCTAGTGGCAGACGAACAATATGATGCTCACCTTAAGAAGTACATAGACCATGTTGTAGCTTTTATCAAAGGTGAAAAAATTTATTACGATTCAACTCGCTCTTACGAAAAACCTTCAGAAGAGGTGATGAAAGAATTTGAAAAAATTATTGGAGTAACTGGATCGGTTGATTTGCATCGACAAAATATTTTGGGAAGGGTCGCCGCATATAAAATCGATAACCCTGATGGTCCTATTGATGTTAAAAACATCTTTATGGATCTCATGAAGAAGGTTCAAGAACACTATCACCAAGAAAAGAAAAAAATTGTCGACTCTAATTATGAGTCGATGATCAAGCTGAAAAACCCCGACGAAAGCAAAAATCTAACCGCCGCTCAGTCTAAGCAAGCAGAGGTAACTTACCAACAACTAGAAGAACGCTTTGGCTATGACGAGGTTTCTGCTAAGGAGTGCTTGAAGTATCTTTTGAAGCAGAAGAAACCGTAATAGGTATAAAAATATAAGCTTTTGAAGATGATCGGTTATGCGAGACGAAACTAAGTGGCTATATATTACAAGCTAGCTTTACATATAGTATTTACAATTGGGCTTTTGATCTCTAGTCGGTCTGTTGCGCAGGGTAGCTCGTTTATGCGCCCGTGCCGGTATATATTCGCTAACTATAAAAATCAAAAAGATGTTGCGCTAAGAGTTATTGAGTTGGCGGAAGCGAATCGCGAGCATTTAATGAAAAGGCCTTTGGGAGAACTCTGGCTTGAATACCTTGAGGGAATAAAGCGGAATGTCTCTAACTCAAAACCCGCTAGGCCTGTACCTGTCAAAGGGGTTATTCGGCAATCGATGAGCTGGATGGTAGAAGAGCTTAGTAAATTTGAACAGGAATTGAACGGTATGCCTTCAACTGCTAATCAACATTACGTAAATCAAATGAAATCGATAATCCCAGTTATCAAACGCGAAATTGAAAAATATTTAAATAGCAAAAGTATTGGTCGGGCCCGGATGGTCCATCATGTGGAATCGTTTTTAACTGTCAGTGATACTATGGGGTATTTACGCAGCAATGATACTTCGAAAGGTGATACCTACCCTTTTTGGTCCGTAGAAAGTTTTTTTAGGTTTAATGAGGCTCAAATTGAGGCTAATCTTGATCGAGGACTAGGTATGACCGCATTGCCCTTATATATCAACAATGTAATCGGTTTTAGATCATTCATACAAACGGAAGGTACCGGGGTGATATTAAAAGGTCTAAGATCCGTTGGAGTCCGGGTCCATGGCCGATTTTTGACGCCTACTAGGTTTACAACTCATGATGCTGAGCATGAAGTGCGACGTTATCAAATAAACTCTTTGAAAGTGGCACGTTTTATTCTTAGACATCATGATATTTGGTACGGTAATGTTGATAAGGTCTTATTTGCCTCACTGAGTGATGCTTCACCGTTTATTACAAAACTGTTATCTCATATAGATAAAAGCAACTCCAAAAGACAGAAGCAGCTATCTGAGGCAATAGCATTTTATTTGATGCGCGAAACGGCGTCGTGGGATGCCTCGTTGAATGCTAATCTCTTTAACTTTAGGAGTAAACTACGCTTTATTCATTATGGGAGGTTGGTTAAAAATGAAGCATTTTCTAGACTGTCTAGGAGCTTAAAAGATCCGGAGGGTCTAGGAGTTGTATTTAAAAACCCACCGAGTGAAAAAGAGATAGTTGACGCCGTCGAATACTTAATGAGCCTGCCTTGAAATGACTTGTAAAAAAATTTCAGCAAGTGAGGTTACTATTTCTTATCTTTCACCAAAACCTTCTTGCCAAACCATTCGATAATTCTTTTGTTTGGTTCTGCGATTTGCTTGCTACGATGTCTCTTGTTTAACTTCGTCGAGATTTTTCTAGGCTTTTTGAACTCTGATAATAGCTGGTACTCTTTTTTAGTTAGAAAATGGCGCCATTCGTAGGTATCTCCATTCTTTTTGGTTAAAAACTCTAGAATATAAGGTCTACCTTTATTGTGTTTTGACTCCTGGTCATCTTTTTCATTTTTACTTATTTGAACCTTCTTATTCAAAACCAGCTTTTGTTCTGGCTCTTGCCAAAGTTTTTTGTGAGTTTTCTTTAGCTTCTTCCATAGGTCTTTTGGCTCAATAGTATCTCCATCGCTAAAGTCACTGGCATCGATTTCGCTATCGAATTCTTTGGGGACAAATTTTAGTTGGTTTAACTCGAACTGTGATGCTTCGTGGATAGTCTGAGAGTTTGCAATATCCCAGAGATCTTCTTTGTGGTCATAGATTGCCTGGGCGCACGAACGATATAGCTCCGTTTCGCGGCCATAGTATTTACCAAAAAGTGCTTTACGTGAGGCAGCAGACCACCCACCTTTTGTGCCAGGTAACTTTGTTAAGTCTTTTGAAAGCTCGTTCAGAGTGTCCATGTAATTGGCGACACTAAAGCCTACCTGTTCTAGTGACCACTGTCCAAGTGCTGCTTCGACTTGGCTAACCAGTTCTTGCGTCTGACTCCAAAAACTCTCGCCACGTTTGCCATGATCGTTTTCGCAGAAAAAAGTTGAACACACTGAATTGCGAAACGCGTATATAGTGCAGAAGCCAGTTTTCTTATCTAAAAGATGGCAGAGAACCTTTTCACTTTTGCCAAACTTTTCGTATTTATTATCAGCTAGGTAATCGACCCACTCCTGCGGGGTATGAAGGCTGCCCTCTGGAAGGCTGTAACCGTTATTTATCAAGGCTTGAACCGAATTTTTGCCGGTGGTTGTTTCGAGGGCAAATCCAAGAGCATAATTTGGCACCGCCGGGTGGTAGGTGCAGCACCGGTAGTCAGGGCGGTACTGTTCACTTTGAATGTTTGGGCAGTCCATACATGTAGCCCTTCTTTCAGCAGGCGCCTCAAAATCAAATATCTCTTGAGGCAGCATATACCTCCAAATTCCAGGAACCAAGTGTCCCGCAAAAGATGTTGGTTTAAATATTTGATCTTCTAGGTTCATGGCTGTTTAAATCACTCCCACGCTCTTTGCGTTAAAACTGGATTTTCGAGTTGGTCGCCATTATACTTTAACTATGAGATAACAGCTAGGGTCCATTTATGAGTGATAAAGATCAGAGTCCGAAATTCACTTTGTCCAGCAAAACGCCAAAGGAACGAGGAATTACATTCTCGGTTAATGAAACCCCCAGGTCTTTTGGGATAACTAAAAAGCCTAACACTCAAATTGTTGAAAAGCCTAAATCTTTACTTGGCCCCTGGAAAGCCACCGCAATCTGCGGCAACGATATAACTTCTAGTTGTTTATACGTCGCGGCTATGTCAGCTGCCTATGCCGGGGTCTATGCCCCTTTTGCGTTATTAGCGGTAGCAGCCTTACTTTTTCTATATAGGAAGATTTACGCTGAAGTGGGTGATGCTCTTCCGCTAAACGGTGGTGCCTACAACTGTCTACTTAATACCACTACCAAGGCGCGTGCATCGATTGCTGCTTGTATGACTATCTTGTCATATATCGCCACAGCGGTGATAAGTGCTAAAACTAGTATCGAGTATTTGCGCGCGGTCTTAGGGTTATCACCGGAACTAGCTATCCCACTTACTATAGGTCTTTTAGGGGTCTTTGCAGCTTTGACTATACTTGGCATCGGTGAGTCGGCGAATGCGGCTCTCGGTATTTTTATATTTCATTTGGTATCTCTGGGTATTTTAATCGCATGCGGCGCTATTTATGGAATAAGTAATCCAGAGATATTTGCTAGTAACTGGGCGAATCCGCTTCCGGTCGAAGGATCATCGATTGTTTTGGCGATATTTTTTGGGTTTTGTATTGCATTGCTAGGAGTGAGTGGGTTTGAAAGCTCTGCTAACTTTATCGAGGAGCAGCAGCCAGGAGTATTTCCTATCACTTTAAGAAATATGTGGATAGCCGTGACAGTATTGAATCCAACCATTGCTTTCATTGCTCTGAGTGTTTTACCTTTGCAGGATATGATCTCTGCCAAAAAATCAATGTTAGTAAATGTAGCGAATGTCGCTGGAGGCGATTGGCTGGCGTGGATCATTGCGGTAGATGCAGGTGTTGTACTTTCTGGTGCTGTACTAGCTGCATTTATTGGTGTGACTGGTTTGGTTCAGCGAATGACTTTAGATCGATGCTTACCGCAGTTTTTGTTACGCATAAATAGCCGAGGTACCAATCATCGAATTATTATTATGTTTTTTGTTTGCTGTATCTCTATTTTGATTATGACTGCTGGAGATCTAGACACTTTGGGAGGCGTCTATACGCTTTCATTTTTAGGTGTTATGTGCTTGTTTGCTATTGGTAATATTCTTTTGAAAATACGCCGAGCAAAGCTCCCGAGAAAATACCGTGCCGGTTGGCCAGCATTATTCATTGCTTTGATTATGACGATGGCTGGGATTTATGGAAACATGAGGTTAGATAGCAAATATATCTATTACTTTTCTGTTTATTTCTTCCCGACGGTTGGGTTGGTACTGCTAACTCTTTATAGACACAATATTCTTGGGTTCTTTTTGGTTGTTGCTGATGAAACTATGAAAGGTCTTGAGCTTTCTCATCAGAAAATGCGACAGAAAATCAAATGGCGCATGGACAAAATGTATGCCGAAGGGATTATTTTCTTTACCAAGGGAGATGATGTCGCGAGCTTGAACAAGGCTTTGCTGTATGTGCGAGACAACGAAGTTACTCGACGAGTAACTGTGATTCACGTACTTAACGGAATGGAAGAGCCACCACCTCGTTTGGTTACTGATTTAAAACTACTAGATGAGATATACCCGGATATATCTGTGGAACTTGTTATTAGGCAGGGGCAGTTTGGCCCAGAGCTGATTCGAAAGCTCGCCGATGAGTTTGGTATTCCACCGAATTATATGTTTGTTGGAACTCCAGGGGACCACTTCCCACACCAGATGTCTAGCTTGGGCGGGGTTCGAGTAATAATTTAAGGTTAGTAGCTTTCGAGGATCCTACTGGAAAGGTAAACCTTTCTGTGAAAACTTTTTTAACCCTAATCCAATCATGTGGCATCAGTGAGTTAAATATTGGAATATTTAAGTAAGCCATTTTAAGTCATCGTTTGTTACCTATTACAAATGTCCCAATCAATTGAACTATAATACTAGCAAAGTAGCCTGCTGAGTTGCGTTCTTAAAACATCATCATAACCGTCTGCATATACTGAAATTTTTAAAAGCGTTAGTTTGCTGCTTATATCTATAGTGAAATAGTAGCTAAAGTAAAAAGGTTTGGTGAAAGTTTTGAAACATTTGAAAGATAGAAATGGGTTGCCTACATAAGGTTCACTAGATACAAGGACGTCCATTGGAGTAAGAGTTATGCAGATATCATCGAAAGCCCGGCAATACATAGGGCATTTTTTTAGAACAAAAAGAGAGCTTGCAAGGATGACGCAGGGGGAAGTTGCAAAAATTTTAAAGCTCACTTCCCCACAGTTTATTTCTAACGTCGAGCGAGGTATAGCGGAGCCAACTTCACACATGCTTGTGGTGTTAACAAAGTTATACAAATTGGATCAGTCACAGGTAACTGAAGTTTTTGTCGAAGCTCAGAAAATGGCAATCGGAGAAATTTTTTCTACGGTTACCCAGTGTGATAGTTCCAGCCGAGGGCGAAGTTGGCGCGGGGTTTCTGACGGCCTAGCTAGAAACGCTA